>NZ_JBSFDA010000074.1:0-49396 GCF_053593675.1 Streptomyces sp. NPDC002156
GGCCCAGGCCTTGAGCTTGCCCTCGTAGGAGTGCTGGATGTGCTCGATGACGAGCGGGGTGGCGACGAACGTCGCGTCGGGGAAGGCGTCGGCGATGACTTCGGCGCCGAAGTAGAAGTCGGGGTCGGCGTGGCTGACGAAGACGGTCGTGAGCGTCTTGCCCGAGTCGAGGATCTCGGCGGCGAGGCGGTGTCCGTCGGCGCGGGTGAAGGCGGCGTCGACCAGGAGGGCCTCGTGCTCGCCGGTGACGAGGGTGGCGGTCTTGTTCTTGACACCGGCGGGGAAGTCCAGGTCGAGGATCTTGAAGGAGAGGGTGCTCATCGATGACTCCTTGCGGGGAGCGGGTGGGGAGCGGGAGGTTCAGTGGGTGGGGAGCGCCGCGAGCCGCTGGTCGATCTCGTCGGCGGTGCCGTGGCCGTGGGCCACGGCAGTGACGGAGTCGCCGTCGACGGCCAGCAGCGTGGGGAAGCCGGTGACGCCCAGCGAGGCGGACCGGTGGAAGTCGGCGCCCGCCGTCACCCGAACCCCGGATCCCTCGAAGGCGGTGACCACAGCGTCGGCATCCAGTCCGGCCTCCTCGGCGACCTTCCGGTAGGTGGCCGCCTCGGACAGGCTCAGGCCGTCGACGTAGAAGGCCCGTTGCAGGGCGATCGCCAGCTCCACCGCGCGGGCCGGTGCGGCCTGGCGCAGAGCGGCGACACCGCGCGCGGCGGCCTCCGAGTCCATCACGAAGGAGCCGTCGGCGATCAGCCGCTCATACGCCTCGCCGAACTCGGCGCCGGTCAGCTCGGCGATCTTGGCGTTCGCGTTCTCGACATGGCCGAACTCGCGGACGGGTACCCGGCGCGACCCGGTGAACAGGCCGCCGGAGACGACCTCGACCGGCAGTTCGGGGTGACGGGAGGCGACCTCGCTCAGTGTTCCGGAGAACCCGTGCGACCAGCCGCAATAGGCGTCGAAGACGTAGACGAGCTTCATCGAGGACCTCGGCAGGGATGCGCGCCCGCCGGTTGCGAGCGATTCACCTGACAGAACAGTAACTGACGCGTCAGATATTTCATCGTTCGTGTGAGGTGGGGCACATGGGCGTGGCTGACAACGTCACTACACCGACGTTGCCGCCGCTCCGCAGGTCAGGGCAGGCGGGGGAGCAGGTCCCGGGCCGTGTGGCTGAGGATACGGAGATCCTCCGAGAACCTCTTCCGGTCCGCTGCGGGCAGGGGGTCCACGAGGTACCGCTTGATGTTCTCCAGATGGGCCCGGGACGCGCGTACGACGGTCTCCTCGCCCAATGTGGTCAGCCGGACCAGTCGCGCGCGCCGGTCGCCTGGATCCGCTGCCCGCTCGACCAGTTCGGCCGCCTCCATCCGGTCCACCAGCCGGGTGGCGCCGCCCGTGGTCAGGACCTGCTCCTGGGCGATGGCCCGCATGGAGAGTCCCGGCTCGCCCGCCCGGCCGAGGATCAGCAGCACCTCGAACATCAGGTGGCTGATGCCGCACTCCACCTCCAGCGCCCGGCCGAGGATGTACTCCAGCCGGTTGGCCGCGCCTTGCAGTCGGCCGAACGCCAGGATCAGCTCGTGGTCCGCGGCCTGTTTCGCCGTCGTGATCTCCGTCTGCTCGCCCACGGTCACGTCGCCCCTCTGATCGTCCCGGTACCACCGTACCGATCATGCCTTGGAGGGTCGGTGCGACCACGGACATGAGGCGCTACGCCCCAGGGTGCAGACCGAGCCGGCCGGGTGTCGGGCCGCCCGTCGGGGGAGTGATGTCGGTGTGGACGGACCAGCCCCGCCGCCGCGACTTTCCTGGCGCGATGGCACTACCGGCAAGCCATCGCCGGAACCGCCTTCCAGTTCCTCGGCGGGTTCGACCGCGGCTCCCTCATCAGGCCGCGGAGGTTTGTCGAATTCCAACGGAACGCGGAACTGGGGAGTTTTCCAGCTGCCCGACCCTCGCCTGCGCGATTTCGGAGGGACACCGCTGCGGGCGCTCGATCCGGACTGGAACATCCAGATGGCCTATCAGTTGTGAGGACGGTATGTCACTCCGCCTCCGATTGCGCAGGGGCAGGGCGAGCGCCACCGTCGAGCCGCCGTTGTCGCCCGACAAAGGAACCGGTGGGCGGACCGGGGATCCGGTCCGCCCACCGGCCGGGAACGAACGGCGGTGTCGGTCCGTCAGTTGAGCGTCCACTTCTGGTTGGTCCCGCCGTTGCACGTCCACAGGTCGATCCTGGTCCCGTTGGCGGTGCCGTTGCTGACGGCGTCGAGGCAGAGCCCGGACTGGTTGTTGGTGATGGTGCCGTTGGAGTTGACGGTCCACTTCTGGTTGGTACCGCCGGTGCAGTCCCAGATGATGACCTTCGTACCGTTGGTGGTGCCGTTGTTGTCGGCGTCGAGGCACTTGTTGCCGTAGACCTCCAGCTCGCCGCGCGAGGTGGCCGTGAAGGTCTGGTTGTGTCCGCCGACGCAGTCCCAGAGAGTGAGCTGGGTGCCGTTGGTGATCGAGTTCTTGGCGAGGTCGAGGCAGCGGTTGGAACCGGTCCCGATGATCTCGTTGCCGTTGGTACCCGCTATGCCCTGGAGGAGGACGGCGTCGAGGTTGGGCGACCAGCCGCCGCTGTTGGAGAACTTCATGGTGTTGGCGCCCTTGGCCATGCCGACCAGCACGGAGACGGTGCCGGGAGTGGTCCAGGAGCCGGTCGGCGGGAACGAGACCACCGTGGGCTGCTGGCCGTTGACCTGCAGCGTCGCCGTACGGGCGGTGCTGTCGCCGTTGACGTAGGCGATCGTCGCGAGCTTCACGCCGGACGTCGAGACGCTGACGCTGTTGAACGTCAGGGTGTTGGCGGAGCCGTTGCCGACATAGCCGACCAGCGAACCGCCCGAGCAGTTCGCGCAGGTGGCGGTGGCGGCCGTACCGGCCAGGGTGTTGGACGAGGACTCCGCCTCGTAGGTGGTGCCGGAGGCCTCGGTGCCGGAGACGGTGAGCAGCACCGCTTCGCCGGCCGGGACGCTGGTGGCGTAACTCGTCGCGGAACTGCCCGCGTTCGTCGCCGTCCATACGTTGCGCACGGAGGCGGAGGCCGTGGTCAGGCCCAGGTCGGCCCAGCGGGCCGTGATGGAGGCGGCGGAGGAGGTGCGGTTGAGCAGCAGCACAGCGCGCTTGCCGGTGCCCGAAAGAACCTTGCTGTAGACCTGCAGGCCCTTGGTGTCCTCGGCGACCTTGACGCCCTGGAGGCCGCGGGCGTCCTGGTCGATGGCGATGACCTCGGAGTTCTTGAGGATCGACGCGGTGGTGGAGCTCATGGTGGTGAGGTTGTTGCCGGCCAGCAGCGGGGCGCCGGAGATCGCCCACAGGCCCATGTGCGTGCGGTTCTGGGCGGCGGAGAAGCCGTTCATGCCGACCATCAGCATGTCGGGGTCGTTGTAGTACCCGGTGTGCTGGGACGACGGGTGCAGCGCCTTGTCGAAGTTGGCCAGCATGTTGGCCGTGGACGGGCTGTTGCCCCAGAAGATGATGTCGGTGCTGGTGCGCCACATCGGGGCCAGCCCCGCGCCCCAGTTCCAGGAGTTGCCGGTGCCCCACTCGCAGAACGACAGGACCAGCTTGCGGCCGGTGATCGCGGTCGCGGCGTCGTTGGCGGCGCTGATCGCCCTGTACGTGGTCTCCTGGTCGAGGCCTTCGGCGTTGCCGCCGCACCAGTCGATCTTGACGAAGTCGTAGCCCCACTCCTGGAACGTCTGCATGTCCTGCTGGTAGTGGCCCTCACTGCCGGTGTCGGGCGCCGCGGGCCTGGTCGTGGGGTAGTAGTAGCCGCAGCCCTGCTTGCCCGCGTCGGTGTAGATGCCCGCCTTCAGGCCCTTGCCGTGGATGTAGTCGGCCATGGCCTTCATGCCGCCGGGGAACAGGCTCTCGTCGGTGACGATCCTGCCGTTGCCGTCACGGGCGCCCTGCCACCAGCCGTCGTCGATGTTGACGTAGTCGTAGCCGGCGGCGGCCATGCCGGACGAGACGAGCGCGTCGGCCTGGGCCTTGATGGTGTTGTGGTCGATGCTGCTGGCGAAGCTGTTCCAGGAGGCCCAGCCCATCGGTGCCGGCGGGACCGCGACCTGGTTGGTGGTCACCGCGACCGGCTCGGTCCGGCCGAGGTCCGCCGACGGTGTCCGGCCACCGCCCATGGCCACAAGCCCGGCGACAGCCAGGCCGAGGACCAGCGCCTGGGCGGCGATCCGTCTTGTCCAGTGGGTCACGGCGGTTCTTCCTGATGGCATGAAGTCGACTCTTTCTCAAGGGCAGCCGTGTGTGTGGCGGGTGCCGCCGTCCTCACGCCCGGTCACGGCGTATGTACGCCGGAAATGTTAACGTTCACATTTTCTGGCTCCGGAGGACACGGCGACAGGCGGTCCGGGGGATACCCATACCCGCTCCTGGCGTTGGGAGTTAACACGTCGGTGACGCAGGAGAAGTGTGAACGGTAACATTTGCTCCTCGCAATACTCCGTGTGGAACTTTCTCTTGGTGTCCCGTTGCGATGTACTCCGGGAGCAAGCGCCAGCACCGACGAGGAGCCGCCCCCACCATGCAGGAAGCGACACCCGAACCCCGCTCCGGCGGCGGGCCCGAGGCTCCGAGGACCGTCAGCATCCGGGACGTCGCCAAGGAGGCGGGCGTTTCCCACCAGACCGTCTCCCGGGTCGTCAACGGCCACCCCAAGGTCAAGGCGTCGACCCGTGCCCGGGTCCTGGACGTCATCGCCGAGCTGGGCTACACGCCGAACCGGATGGCCCGGGCACTGGCCGGCGGTGCGGTGCGCTCGGTGACCGTGCTGACCTCCGACACCTCCTTGTACGGTGCCTCGGCGACCCTGAAGGGCATCGAGGAGGCGGCGAGGGCGGCCGACTTCACGGTCCAGATCAGCGTGCTCGACACCGGCTCGGCCCAGAAGCCCGCGGATGTCGCGGCCCGGGTCAGCAGGCCGGGGGAGGCGGTGCTGGTGATCGCCTTCGACGCACCGGGCGTACGGGCATGGCAGGCACTGCCCGCCGGGTTCCCGGCCGCGGCGGTGGTGGAACGGCCCGAGGACGGCCGCCCCGGCGACCGGCCCCAGCTCTGGCTGGACGACCGGGCGGCCGCCGCTCAGGCCACCCGGTATCTCCTCGGCCTCGGCCACGAGACGGTGCACTACCTGGCGATCCCGTCCTCCACCACCCGCGTCGGCCAGCGCACCGAGGGCTGGCGCGACGCTCTGCGGGCGGCCGGCAAACCCCTCCCGGAACCGCTCGACGCCGGCTGGAGTCCTCGCTCCGGCTACCTCGTCGCCCGCTCGCTGCTGGCCGACCCGTCGGTCACGGCCGTGCTCTGCGGCAACGACGACCTGGCACTCGGCGTACTCCGTGCGGCCAGGGAAGCGGGACGTGACGTGCCGGGTGACCTGAGCGTGGTGGGCTTCGACGACGCCCCCCATTCCGCCTACGCACACCCCGCCCTGACCACCGTCCGCCTCGACTTCGAAGGCCTCGGCCGGGGCTGCTTCGGCCTGCTCCACCGGCTCCTCGAGCCCGATACCGCCCCGGCCCTGCCGCTGTGGGCCGAGCCGGAGCTGATCGTGCGGGAGAGCAGCGGCCCGGCCCCGACACGGCGGGATCGGCCCTCGGGCTGAACTGCTCGGCTTGTCGGCAGGCGTCGGGGAAAGGGCGCTGAGGGATCGCTCGGACCGTCTGCCGCGGACCTGGCGAGGTCGACATCGACCGAGCCTCGGGTCCCGGACGGCGGTCTCGGCGACCGCGCGCACCGAGGAGCAGTGACGGAGGATCGAGAAGCGTCGACCCGCCCCCAACTCGGTGCCCTCAGCAGGCTCTGGACCTGCGGAAACGGTTGGTCGACCCCGGTGTCAGGTCGTCGATGTACGGGACCAGGCAGGAGCGCTTCCGGCCCGGTCGGCTCCCACGCTCACCTGAAGAGAGCGGGAAGGCCGCTGCTCGGCCTCGGACGAGTCGTCGGTCAGCACCCAGATGACGACCATGACGATGAAGCCGACCAGGAGAAGCGCCGGCAGACCCAGGATGAGGGCGACCACCCACCATCTGGTCCGTCCTGGGGGGACCTGGATGTCGTCGTGCTCCGCCTGTCGGTCCTGCGTCGTTCCCATGAGGTCCGTCCTTCGTCCGCTGCTGTCGGCCGAATTGTGTCAGCTCCCGTCCAACCGGGATGCGCCTGTCTTCCCGCACGCCTTTCTCCGTCAACTCCGCTTGCAGCGTGACGTGCGAGCTCGATCTCCGCGGGATCAGCAGACCAAGGAGCGGCTCAGTGGGCCCGAGCGCAGGTGGCGGCCCCGGGGTTCGGGGTTCGTCAGGCGGCCCGCCTCGACGACGGGGCGGCCGGCCACCACGACGGTCTCGGGCCAGCCGGTGACCCGCATGCCTTCGTACGGGGTGTAGTCCGTGGCCATGTGCAGGCCGGTGCTGCGGACGGTCCGGGTGGCGGTGGGGTCCCAGATCGCCAGGTCCGCGTCCGAGCCGGGTGCGATGACTCCCTTGCGGGGGTAGAGGCCGTTGAGCCGGGCCGGGTTGGCGCACATCAACTCGACGAAGCGGCCCGCGGGCAGACCGCCCCTGACCACCAGCTCGCTGAAGATCACCGGCATCCGGGTCTCCACGCCCGGCAGCCCGTTGGGCATCGCCCGTACGTCGTGGCTCACCGACTCCTTCTGGGCCGTGTCGTAGCAGCAGTGGTCGCTGCCGATCGTCGCCACCTGGCCCATCAGCACGCGGGAGCGCAGTCCGGCGACCGTGTCGGCGCCCCGCAACGGCGGGCAGCACACGAAGCGTTCGGGGTGCGGGCCGTCGTACGCCGTGTCGTCCAGGACGAGGTGATGGGCGACGGTCTCGGTGAAGGCGCGCACGCCCCGGCTGCGGGCGCGTGCCACCAGGTCGACCGCCTCGGGTGTCGACTGGTGGACGAAGTACACCGGGGCCGAGACCGACTCCGCGATGGCGAGGATCTCGGCGACCGAGGCGTTCTCGGCCAACTCCGGCCTGGTGTCGGCGTGGTGGCAGGCGCTGATCGCGTCGGCCGCCTCACCGCGTTCCTGCGTGTCGGAGATGATGTGGTCGGCCTCGCAGTGGATGACCACCATGCCGCCGAGATCCCGCAGCGTGGTCATCACGTTGAGGATGGTCTTCTCGTCGGCCATGGTCTCGCCGCGGTAGGTGGTGAACATCTTGACCGTGACGATGCCGTCGGCGGTCAGTGAGCGCAGCTGCTCCGGCACGGTGTCGTCCCACTCGACCACACACGCGTGCAGCGCGCTGTCGCACAACCCCTGTGCCGCCTTGGCGCGTTGGGTGGCGGCGACGTCGGCCGGGTTCTCGCCGGGGCGCGGGATGGCGAAGTCCACGATCGTGGTCGTACCGCCGAAGACGGCCGCCGTGGTCGCCTGCCGGTAGTCGTCGAGGGACGTGAAGTCCCCGGAGGTGAAGCCGACATGGCAGTGCGGGTCGACGCCTCCGGGCAGTACGAGGCGTCCGGTGGCGTCGATCTCGGTGGTGCCTGGCGGCTGCGCGGAGCGGTACGCACCCGGCTCCACCACCCCCAGGACCTTGCCGCCGCCCACCAGGACGTCCGCGGCGCCCTGCCAGTCGGCGTTGACCACGGTGCCGCCTCGCACGACGAGGTCGACGGGTTCGATCGATGAGGGGTGGGACATGGCAGACCTCCAGCGAGGACGAAGTGTCAGAGAGAAGCGAGGTAGGCGTGCCAGCCGCCGTGGGCGGTGATGTCGACGACTCCGGGGGCCGTCAGCGCGGAGGCGCGCATGCGCATCGAGAAGGAACCCGATCCGTCCTCCAGGGTGATGACGCCCAGTTCGAGCTCCGGCGGCTCCTCGGGGAGCAGCTGCTCACGCAGCACCTCGTAACTCACCTCGTACACCTCGCCGTTGATCGCCGCGCCGCCCTCCGTGACCGGGTGCAGGCCGGGGAACTCGTCGCGTACGGAGAAGAAGCGGTACGAGGCCGCCGTGCGGGCGGGGCCGAGGAGGCGGGCCTCGCTCAGCGCGTGGTTGAGCGTGCCTCCGGACATCGCCTGGCCGTTGACGAACATCCTCAGAGTGGTGGTCATGGTGCGGTGGCCTTTCGGGGTGCGGGAATGGTGGCGTGGTGCAGCAGGCGGCCGGGGCCGAGGTCGTCCACCGGGTCGGCCGGGGGCTCCCCGGAGATCTGGCGGGTCAGCGTGTCGCCCCACACCGGGGCGAGGGTGAACGCGTAGGTGCCGCCCGCGACGAAGAACCCGGGGCGGCCCGGGACCTCGCCGATCACCGGCATCTCGTCCGGGGTCGCGGCCAGTGGTCCGGCCCACATGCGCAGCAGCCGCAGGTCGCCGAGGAACGGCAGGATCCGTCCGGCCTGGGCGAGGTTGCCGGCCATGCTGGGCAGGCTGACGGTGCTGCGGCCCGCCATGTCGAGCCTCGCCGCGGGCCAGCCGCCGCCGATCAGCAGGTTGCCGGCGCTGACCTGCTTGACCGACATGCCCTCGCCGATGTGCTGGACCAGGTGGTGCATCACCGGCGGCACCCGCACGGTCACGTGCATCTGGATCGCGACCGGGGACATCCGGATCCCCACCCCCGCGAGTGCGGAGATCTCGGTGATCCACGGTCCGGCCACGTTGACGACGACGGGTGCGGTCCAACTCCGGTCACCCGAGAGCACCTTGTAGTCGTCGCCGACCCGCTGTACGCCGGTCACCGGGGTGAAGGCGTGCAGTCGGGCGCCGAGGCGCCGGGCGGCCGTCAGATAGGCGGGGGTGATCAGGAGCGGGTTGGCGTATCCGTCGAGCGGACACCAACTGGCGGCGCGTACACGGTCGGAGAGAAGTGGCAGCTGCTTGCGGGCCTCGTCGCCGGTCAGTACCTCGGTGGGGATGCCCGCCTTCTGCTCCCACTCGTGCTTCTCTCTCAACTCCTCTTCCTGTACGGCGGTTTCGGCGACCATGAAGCCGCCGCCGCGCCGCAACTCCACGTCCGCGCCGAGCCGTTCCTCGATCTGCGCCCAGTGGTCCGACGCCCTGCGTTGCAGCGGCAGCAGACGGGCGCTGTCGACCGGGACCTCCTGGCCGGGGCGACGGGTGTGGATGGCCTGGATGTGGAGGTTGCCCGCGGTGGTGCCGGAGCCTTCGCGGTTGGGAGCGCCGCGTTCCAACACCACGACGCGGTAACCGCGTTCGGCGAGATGGAAGGCGGCACTGGCCCCGAGAATGCCGGCGCCGATGACGATGACGTCCGGCTGTGTGTCGGTCACCGGTCCGCCACCTCCCGCCCTTCGACTGCCTCGACCGTCGTGGACATCGGTAGCGGTCGCAGCGGCATCCGGGCCGCGAAGCACTCCGGTTCCCGGTCCGGCCCGGCGCCCCGCGCGGCCAGCGCCGCGACGATGTGGCCGCATTCGCGTCCCTGGCATGGGCCCATGCCGGCGCGGGTGGCGGCCTTGGTGCCGTGCAGGTCGTTCCAGCCGGTGGCGGCGGCCTCTCGGATCTCTCCGGCGGTGACGCCCTCGCAGCGGCAGACCTCGGTGGCGTCGGCGATGTCGGCCGTGGCCGGCAGGGGATAGAGGCGGTCGGCCAGTGCCGCGAAACGGTCCCGGGCCCGGGCCCGGCGGCGCAGGCCGGTCACCCGCACGGGCGCGCGCTCGGGTGCCAGGCGGCGCAGGATCGCATGGGCGGCGAGCTGCCCTCGTACACCTGCCGCGTGCACGCCCGCGATACCGGCGCAGTCCCCGGCGACGTACAGCCCGTCCACCGAGGTCGCGCCGTCCGCGTCCACGACCGGGAGCCGCTCCGTGCCCGTCGGGTCCGGCTCGGTACGGCAGCCGAGGAGCCGGGGGAGTTCGGTGCTGGGGCGGAAGCCGAAGCCCACGCACAGCGCGTCGGTCTCCACCCGGCGGACGTCGCCGTCCGCGCCGGCGATGTCCACGGCGGTGACCTGGGTGTCGCCGTACGCCGCCAGTACCCGGGAGCCCTGCTCGACGCGGACGCCGTGGCGGGCGAGGGTCAGCAGATAACGGGCGGCCTCGGCGAGCCGGGCGGGTTGCCGCAGCGCGCCGCCGATCGCCGAAACCCCGGGCCGGTACGGGTGGTTCAGCTCGATCACCGCCTCGATTCCGGCGCCCACCTCCAGCAGGGCGCAGGCGACCGGGAGCAGGAAGGGGCCGGTCCCGGCGAGCACCACCCGTCGGCCCACGGGGACCCGGTCCATGGTGGCCAGATGCAGGGCGAACCCGGGGGTGACCACACCCGGCAGCGTCCATCCCGGGAAGGGCAGGGTGCGTTCGTACGCGCCGGTGGCGACGAGCGTGGCACGGGCGCGTACCTGGCCCAGGGCGCCGGTGTGCACGTCGGAGGTGAACAGGGTGCGGCCGGCGTCCTCGGCGCCCCAGACCAGGGTGCCGGTACGGCAGACGACGCCGGCGGCACTTACCCGGCTGATCAGTTCGGTGCCACGAGGGCGGAAGTCGCCGAAGGCGGCGGTGAGTTGCTCGGCCCGGCGCTTGTAGTACTGGCCGCCGAGGGTGTCGGACTCGTCGAGCAGGACCACGCGCGCCCCGCCCCGGGCGAGGACCAGCGCCGCGTGCAGTCCGGCCGGGCCGCCGCCGACGACCGCCACGTCCGTCTCCGACTCCTCGATGACGTCAGCCATCGGTCGCCGTCCGGATGTCCATGCCGTCGGTGACGTGCGCGGTGCAACTGCGGGAACCCGGACGGCCGTTGATGGTCACCTCGCACTCCATGCAGACCCCCATCCCGCAGAACGGGCCGCGCGGCCGGCCGTTGACCGGGTTGCGGCTCAGGGACCAGACGCCGGCCGTGACCAGGGCGGCGGTCACGGACTGGCCGGCCCAGGCCTCGCTGGGGCTGCCGTCGATGGTGACGGTGGCGGTCTCCGGCAGCGGGCGTGTGCTCATGGTGGTGCTCACAGGGGTCATGGGGGGTGGAGGACATACGAGGGTCACAGGATTCGCTCCAGGAACTGGCGGGTGCGTTCGTGCTCCGGCGCGGAGAAGAACAGGTCCGGGGACTTGTCCTCCACCACCAGGCCGTCGGCGATGAACACCACCCGGTCGGCCGCCGCGCGGGCGAAGCCCATCTCATGGCTGACGACGATCATGGTCATGCCCTCCTCGCGGAGCCGGACCATGACGTCGAGGACCTCCCCGACCATCTCCGGGTCGAGCGCCGAGGTCGGTTCGTCGAAGAGCAGCAGTTCGGGGCGCATCGCCAGGGCGCGTGCGATGGCCACCCGCTGCTGCTGGCCGCCGGAGAGCTGCGAGGGGTAGGAGCCGGTCTTGTCGGCGAGGCCCACCATGGCCAGCAACTCGCCTGCCGCGGCGCGGGCTTCGGTCTTGGAGACCCCGTTCACATGCACCGGACCGGATGCCACGTTGTCCAGTGCGGTCATGTTCGGGAACAGGTTGAACTGCTGGAACACCATGCCGGTACGCCGCCGTTGGACGGCGATCCGGCGCTCCCGCAGGGCGATGTGACGTCCGCCCCGCTCGCCGTAGCCGATGCGTTCGCCGCAGATGCTGACGGTGCCCGAGTCGGGGGTCTCCAGGTGGTTCAGGGTGCGCAGAAAGGTGCTCTTCCCGCCGCCCGACGGGCCCAGGACGAGGACGACCTCGCCCTGCCGGACGGTCAGGTCGATGCCCTTGAGGACCTCGACTCCGCCGTACGACTTGCGGACCTGGCGCGCTTCGACGACCGTCTCGATGTTCATCGGGTCTCCAATTCGAGGACCGCGCTCTTCATCCGGCGGCCACTGGTCGGCCTGTTCTCGTGGCCGCGGCCCACCCGGACCTCCAGCCACCGCTGGACCAGCCCCCACAGGGTGGTCATCGCCAGGTAGTACAGAGCCGCCGCGGTGAGGCCCTCCAGGACACGGAAGTTGGTCTGGACGGCGAACTGGGTGCGGCGGAGCAGCTCTTCGACGGAGATCACCGAGACGAGCGTGGTCGTCTTGAGCAGGCCGTTGAAGCTGTTGCCGAGCGGCGGGACCATCACCCGCAGCGCCTGCGGCATGACCACCACCCGGAACACCTTCCAGGGCGGCATGCCCAGCGCGCGGGCCGCCTCGGACTGACCGCGCGGGACCGAGAGGACCCCGGCGCGGACGATCTCCGAGAGGTACGCCGCCTCGTTGAGGACCAGACCGGTCAGGGCCGCGCTGATCACGCCGAGGCGCAGGCCCACCTGCGGCAACCCGGTGTAGATGATGACCAGTTGGACCAGGAGAGGTGTGCCTCGCATCAGCCACACGTAGAAGCCCGTGACCGCCCGGACCGGTGCGATGCGGGACGCTCTGCCGAGCGCCACGAGCACGGCGAGCGGAAGGGCGAGCACCATGCTGACCGTGGTCAGCCAGATCGTCGTCCAGGCTCCCTGAATGAGCTGGGGATTGCTGAGGAAGGAGAAGAAGGCATCCCAGGACCACATGGCTCTCGCCCTTTCCGTCGTGGGTGGGGGCGGTTACTTGGCGCTGATCTCGCCGGTGGTCACCTTGAGGTCGCCGGTGTAGGCCGTGACGCCGTACTTCTTGAACAGCGTGGCCAGGTAGCCGTTGTCGCGCAGGGTGCCCAGCGCTTCCGCGACCGCGTCGGCGGGCTTCTGCTTGCCGAAGCCGAGGGCGAGCGGGGCGGGGTTCATGCCCTTGACCGCCGTCTCGAAGCGGCCGTCCTTCTGGTAGTAGCTGGTGACCGACTCGACGATGGCCACGCCCTCGACCTGGCCCGCGGACAGTGCCTGGTAGGCGTCGGCGGTGGTCGTGAAGGTGCGGACGGTGATCTCCTTCTTGCCTGCCGCCTTGAGTTCCTTGTTGAGCGCGGTGAGGGTGTCGAACTCGTAGCCCGGGGCCTCCACGGCGATGGTCTTGCCGGACAGGCCGTCCTCGGAGGTGATCTTCTTCGGGTTGCCCTTGGCGACGGAGACGGAGACGCCCTGGATCTCGTACGGGACGAGCTTGATGGTCTTGGCGCGCTCCGGTGTGTAGAACATGCCGGTGTCGATCATGTCCCAGCGTCCGGACTGCACCCCGGGGATCTGCGCGTCGAAGGGGATGTTGACGAACTCCGGGGTGAGACAGAGGAGTTTGGCTATCTCGTTGCCGAGGTCCACCCGCATGCCGACGATCTTGTTGGAGGCGTCCAGGTACTGCATGGGCGGCAGGGTCGCGTTGGTCGAGATCGTCAGCGTGCCCTCCTTGACCAGGTCCGCCTTGCCCACCTTGGGTGTGCAGCCGGTCGGGGCCGCGGCAGCGGACGACGAGGACGAGTCCTCGCTGCCGCAGGCCGCCACGGTCAGAAGCAGGACGGCGGAGGAAGCCGCGATGAGAAGTCTGCGCACGGTCGGTTCACCTTTTTCCGGTACTGGTGGAACAGGGGTGCAGCCCGGCCTCGTCGAGCGCCTCGGACAGGCCGAGCAGCGCGGACGGGTCCTCCAGGGGGAGCAGCGGGGGGCGTACGTGCCCTCCGGGCTGCCCGAGCAGCCGCATGGCGGCTTTGAGCTGCGAGGTGGGTGAGGCGAACCGTGAGCTGTAGTCGTCGTTGACGAGCAGGTTCACAAGCCGTTCGTAGCGTGCGGACCATTCCCGGGCGAGACTCAAGTCGCCTGCCCAGTAGGCCTCGTAGAAGGGGACGGCGAAGGGGGCGCCGAGGCCGCCGCCGTCGATGTTTCCCGCGCCCCCGAACTCGGCCATGACGGCCATGCCCCGGCGGTGGATGAAGCGGCCGAAGACCTGGACCCTCCCGGCCAGGGCGGCGCAGGTGTCCGCGACCTTCAGCTCGTCGCCCGAGCTGTCCTTGACGGCCACCACGGTGTCCAGTTCGGCCAGCCTGGACAGGGTGTCCACCGTGATGTCGACGGCGGTGCCGCGCGGCCAGTTGTAGACCATGAGCGGCAGGTCGACCGCCCCGGCGAGAGTGGCGTAGAAGGCGTGGATCTCGTCCTGGCTCGGATGGACGTAGGGCGGCGGGGTGGTGAGGATGCCGTCCGCGCCGATCGAGCGGGCGTGTGCGCCGTACCGGGCGGACTCGGCCGCGGTGTACGCGCCGCAGCCGATCACCACCGGTAGTTGTCCGGAGAGTTCGGTGACCGCGATCTCGGCGACCCGGCGGCGCTCCTCGGGGGTCTGGGCGAACCACTCGCCGGTCGTGCCGTTCACCAGGACCCCGTGGACGCCGTTCTCGGCGTACAGCCGCAGCAGTTCGCGCCAGGCGTTCTCGTCGAGCGAGCCGTCGGCGGCGAAGGGGGTGGGAGCGGCGGGCCAGTAGCCGCGCCAGAGGACGGCACCCGGAGGGGGCGAGGTGGTCGAAGTGGTCACTGCGTACTCCGTGGGATCGATTGCACAGCACGGTGGCAGCGGATCGAGGGGGAGGTCAATGCCGTTCTGGCTGGAAATTGCTCGTGAAACGCATTGTTTACGCCATCGACTTCACCCGATCTGCCATCATGGCGATCACGGCTCGACCGGTGAGTCGGTTTGTATGGGATCGATTTCATGATCGGGGGTGGGCCGCGGTGGCAGTCACCTTGGACCAGGTTGCCGAGGCGGCGGGGGTCTCCAAGAGCACGGCCTCGCGGGTGCTGAGCGGGTCGAGCCGGGTCAGTGCGCAGACGAAGCGCGCGGTGCAGTCCGCGGCGGAACGCCTCGGCTACCGCCCGAACCGGATCGCCAGCGGACTGCGCACGCGACGCAGCAACCTCATAGGGCTGGTGATCACCAACCTGGTCAACGCCTCCTTCCACACCATTACCGGGGTGCTCCAGCAGCGGCTGGACGAGTGCGGCTACCAGGTGCTGCTGTGCGTCACCGACTCCGACCCGGTGCGCGAACGCCGTTACCTGGACATGCTGTTGGACCACCGCGTCGACGGCCTGATCATCGTGGGCACCGGCGACAACACCGCGACGGTCCGGCAGGTGAGCGAGGCCGGTATCCCGGTCGTCAACCTGATGCGTACACCCGACGGCGCTCCCGGTGACTCCGTGATGGCCGGCGACCGGGAAGGCGCCGAACTGGCCGTCCAGCACCTGCTCGACCTCGGACACCGGCGCATCGCCTTCATCGGAGGCCCGGCGGGCGTCGACTCGGGACGCGACCGTTACGCGGGGTTCGCCGCCGCCCTGGGTGCCGCCGGACTCGAACCCGATCCCGTCCTGTGCGCGCGTGGCCCGTACACGGTGCCGTTCGGCGCGGAGGCGGCCTTGCGGGTGATGGGCGCGGACGACCCGCCCACGGCGTTGTACAGCGCCAACCACGAAGCGACGTTCGGGGCGCTCGGCTCCCTGGTGCAGCTCGGGGTCCGGGTGCCGGAGCAGCTCTCCCTCGTGTGCCACGAGGAGGCGCCCTGGTTCCCGTACTGGCACCCGCCGATCACCGTCGTCGACAACGGCGCCCGCGACCTCGGCGAACTGGCCGCGGAGCAGATCCTGCGCCGCATCGACAGCCGCTCCGACAACGGCCGTTCTGACAGCGACCCCGGTCCGGAGGGCGTCGGCCGGCTCATCCGCGTCGGTTCCCGGCTGGTGGTACGCAGCTCGACCACGCCTCCGCGTCTGCCCGGATGAGGGCCGGCTCTTCGGCCGGCCGACCTGTCGGCTCCTGCGCTACCGCCCGGGTGTTGTGCCGTACTCGCGCTTGAACGCCCTGGCGAAGGTGGACGAGGAGCCTCTGCGTGTCGGAAGTGCGATCCGCCGGGAGTGAGTTCGAGTCCATGGGTGCCTCCCGTACAACGTCTTCCCCTCGGCGTGCGTCTGACGGGGCGGCATGGGTTGGTGGGGCCGTTCCTGACGGTCGTCGCGGCGCGGTGCCGGTGCTTTGACCGGGAGGACCGATGGGGGTGGGACGCGTGAGACGCACGACTCTGCGTACGGTGTCGAGGGGGAGACGGGCGAGGGGTGGGGTCGTCTCGGGGGCGGTGGTCCTGGCCGTGGTGGCCGGGCTGTTGCAGTTCGCGTCGCCGGCGGCCGTCGCCGCGGGCAGCGGGGACATGCCGACCGCCACGCTGACCGGTGCGCACCGGGTGGCGCCCCGGCAGGCGGGGCTGGCCGCGGCGGACGACACCGGCTATCTGTCCGTACGGGATGCGCATGTGTCCGCAACCCCGGCGACGTGGGTCGGGCGCGACGGCTCGACCAGGGAATATCCGCGCCACGCGTATGCGTACGCCTACAACGGCGGCCTCGGGCTGGAGAGGGCCGAGGGGACGACGAACGTGTATCTGATCCGGAACTACGCCACCGGCGCGGCGACGCGGTTCTTCGTGCCGGCCGGTTACCGGGCCACGTCTGTCTTCGCCGAGAACCGTCTGTTGGTCGCCCGTCCGGTCGACGGGAAGTGGACGCTCGTCCTGCTGGAGATGCCGGCGGGCGGTGGGCAGCCGGTCGAGCGGCCGGTGACCGGCGTCGCGGACGACTTCCGCGGGTACGTCCTCGACCAGGGGCTGGACGCGCGCGGGGCCGCGTTCTGGTACAAGCCCGACAGCGGCGCCGGCGGGCGCACCGCGCTGCTCGACTTCGACACCGCCACGTTGACGTACGTGCCGAGCGACAAGTTCCTGTACCTGGAATACCCGCACCTGGCCGGCGACAAGGTGCTCTTCTACGCGCTCGACAAGGACGTCCAGACCGCGCACCTGTACGTCATCGACCGCGATCGTCCGCAGGACCCCGGGCAGCTCGTCGACCTTCCGCGAGCCGCCCTCCGCGAGGCTCGCGTGATCGGCGACTGGGTGCTGTACCCCGAGACCACCAAGGGTCCGATCCGCGCCGTGCCGGTGACCGGCGGCGCGGCGCGTACGCTGCTGACCGCCTCGAACGGTTCCTTCGCCGACGGTGACGACGGCAGCCTCTTCATCGAGGGCGGTACGGACGCGGACCACTGGGCCGTCCAGCAGGTCACCCTGGGCACGGACGGGCTCCCGGTCGTCGAGCCGGTGTCGCCGCTGCCGCCGGTCTCGGTGTACGAGGCCGGTGGCGTCGCGGTCGACCAGGGGCGGGTGCTCCTCGGCACCGAGAAGGCGAACGCGCCCGACCCGGACTCCGGCACCGATCTCACCGCGTCCGCGCTCTCCCTTGCGGCCGACGGCACACTGACCGCCGCACCGCCGCAGAATCTGGGCGACCTCGGGTACGACGTGCCCGACCCCGCGTACACCTACCACGTCGACTGCTACGAGGAGTGCCTGCGGCTCGTCGGCACGGGGGAGGGCGACGTCGCCCGCCCGCAGTACAGGGTGTCTGCGTTCCTGGCCGCGTCCGGCTCGTACACGGTGGTCCGGACGACCCGGGGTACACAGGAGGTGCGGGACGGGAGCAAGGTGCTGGCCACCGGCTCCTGGCCGGCCGTCGCCCTGTGGGGGAACACCCTGTGGACGACCGCGACCGACGCGAACGGCGCGACCTGGTTCAACCGGTTCTCGCTGCCGTCGATGCGGAAGCTGGAGAGCATTCCGCTCGCCGCCTGCCTGCCGACCGATCTGCAGGTGGTGGGCCGGTACGTCTACTGGTCCTGCGGGCCGGACGGCCGCGCGGGCGTCTACGACCAGGAGAGATACGCGCTGCAGGAGGTACCGCAGGGCTACGCGCGGCTGGGCGACGGCTATCTGGTCTCCCAGGACGACGAGGCCGGCAAGCTGCTGATCACCTACCTGCGGGGCGCGGTTCCGGCCGATCGGGTCGGTACGGAGGAACTCGGGCCGCTGCCGTCCCCGGCGTACGCGCCCGCCGATCTGCGCGGCCGGTACTGGGACGTGGACCGGTTCGGCGGTCCGGTCGCCTACTCGACGGCGTCGGGTGACGTGACGGTGAAGTGGCCGCAGTTGGCCGCCTCCCCGCTCACGGCGACCGACGCGACCGTCCCCACCTCGGTCGATCTGCGCGAGGGCACCCACTTCCAGGGCGTCTGGCATCTGAACAGGCCGGCCGTGGGCTGGAAGCTGACGGTCGCCACCTCCGCCGGGGCTGTCGTACGGACCGTCACCGGCGGCCCGGTGCACGGGAAGCTGACCGCGACCTGGGACGGGCGCGCCGAGAACGGGGCGCTGGTCCGCACCGGCACGTACAGGGTGACCCTGACGGCCAGTACCCCGAGTGAGACGTCGGCGGACACGGATACGGCCACGGACACGTGGACGACGATCTACGACAAGTCGCTGTCGGTACGGTCGCTGGAGCGCCATGACTTCGGCCGGGACGGCATCGGTGACCTGCTCACCTTCGACAGCGCGGGCCGACTTGCCATTCAGCCCGGCACCGGGCGCGGCACCATCGACAGCGCGCACAAGGCCCTGGCCGGCGGCTGGCCCACCTCGTCGGCCTTCGTGCCGTTCGGTGATCTGAGCGGCGACTCGTGCAACGACCTTCTCGTCCGGGATTCGGGAGGGCGGCTGAGCCGGTACGACGGCACCTGCGGCAGGGCGTTCACACCGAAGACCCCGCCGCGCCGTGTGATCGGCACCGGGTTCGGCGGGTACGACGTGCTGACCTCCCCTGGGGACATCACCGGGGACGGTCGCGCCGATCTGGTCGCCCGTGACAAGGCGGGTGTGCTGTGGCGGTACGCCGCCGACGGCAAGGGCGGTCTGGCCGCGCGGGTCAAGCTGGTCGCGGGCCAGGGTGGCTACACCCGTCTCGTCGGCGCCGGTGACCTGAACGGCGACGCCATCGGTGACATGGTCGGTCTGGACCGTGCGGGCGTGCTGTGGCGCTGGCTCGGCAACGGCAAGGGTGCCTTCGGTGCCCGGGTCCGGATCGCGGGCGGGATCAGCGTCAATGCCCTGGCCGTACCCGGCGATCTGACCGGCGACGGCCGTCCTGACCTTCTCGGCCGGGACAGCAAGGGCGCCCTGTGGCGCTGGAACGGGACGGCGGCCGCCACCTTCGGCACGAAGGCGCGGATCGCCACCGGCTGGAGCGGCTACACCGGCCTGTACTGAGCCTCTCCGCCCCTCTCCACCGGGCCCGGCCGCGACTCTCCCCGCGGCCGGGCCCGGTCGTTGTCGTGCGTTGGCCCGGGGTGATGATGAAGAGATGACAGACCCCCGCGAGCGCACCGACGGCCAGGCTCGCGAACAGTCCGAGGAGAAACGCACGTTGAACACCGGCACCCCGGCCCCCGGCAGCTACTACGAGCGCATCGACGAGCACCGCTACAAGCCGACGGTCCACGCGGGCGGGGCCTGGGCCCCGGACGAGCAGCACTTCAGCCCGCTCGGCGGCCTGGTCGTCCACGCCATCGACCGTCATCTGGCCGCGCGGCCGGACTCCGGTCTCGTCATGGCCCGGATCAGCTACGACATCCTGGGCCGGCTCGCCCTCGACGAGTGCGAGATCCGGGTGGAGACCGTCCGGCCCGGCCGCACCATCGAGCTGATCGAAGCGGTGGTGCTCATAGCGGGCCGCCCGGTGGTCCGGGCCCGCGCCTGGCTCCTCGCCGTCCTCGACACCTCCACCGTCGCCGGCGGCCCCGACGACCGGCTCACCCCTCCCGAGGCGCTCACTCCGTGGCCGATGACGGAGCTGTGGCCCGGCGGGTACATCGCCTCGCTGGACTTCCGTACGCTCGCACCGCCCCGGCCGGGCCGGACGACGGCCTGGGTCTCCACCCGCCTCGCCCTGGTCGACGGCGAGCCCAGCAGCCCGCTCGCGTCCTACGTCTCCCTCGTCGACACCGCCAACGGGATCGCCGTACGACAGCCGCCCACCGCCTGGATGTTCCCCAACGTCGATCTGACCATCCACCTCCACCGCATGCCCGAAGGCCCCTGGACCGGCCTGGACACCACCGTCACCTTCGGACCCACCGGCCAGGGCCTCACCAGCAGCGTCCTGCCCGACATCCATGGCCCGGTCGGCCAGGCGGAGCAGATCCTCACCGTGCGGCCGATCCCCGGTACCGGGTCCTGAGCGCCGACCCCCCTCGTGGACGCCGATGCCGGATCACCTGAATAGGCCTATCGTGGCTATTAGGGGAGTTTGTGCGGGTGTGGGCCGAGATGGTGCCGCGGTACGGCACCGTCGGGCAGAGCCCTGCCGTACCTTTCCCGATCCTTCCGGCCGTCCACCGGCAGCCGCCGGCGGACCGTGGCGCGTCGGCATCCCCAAGGGAGGAACCACGGACATGACAGGTGATCAGCACACCGCTGTGTCGAACCAGCCCGAAGAACTCTCCGCTCTCGCCGCGGAGCAGCCGGTCTTCCGCAGCCCGTCGGAGGGCGTGGCGGGAACACCCGCCCCGCCGGGTTCGGTCGACGGTCTGGAGGACGTGGAGGGTTACCGGCGCCCGGAGTACGACGCGCTCTCCGCCGAGGTGTGGACGGCGCCGACCGTCGTCCTGCCCGACATCGGTGAGGCGTCGTTCGGCCCCGCGCACCCGGTGGTCGAGACCGTTCACCCACCGGACGACCGGGTCCAGATCACGAACACGGCGATCTATCCGTGGCGGGCGCACGCGTCGCTGCTCATCACCGCCGCGGACAACTCCCGGTGGATCGGCACCGCGTGGTTCATCGGTCCGCACACGCTCGCGACGGCCGGTCACGTGGTGTACATCAAGGGCAGCGGTGTGGACGGACGCGACGGGTGGGTCAAGAGCATCCAGGTCATGCCAGGGCGCAACGGGACGACACTGCCGTACGGCTCTGTCACCAGTACCAACTTCCGCTCGGTGACGGGCTGGACCGGGTCCGGGGACGAGAACTACGACTACGGCGCCATCATCATCCCCACGGAACTGGGCTCCACCACCGGATGGTTCGGCTTCGGGGCCTGGCCCGACGCGGATCTGCTCAAGTCCGTCGCCAACATCTCCGGGTACCCGGGGGACAAACCCCCTGGGACGCAGTGGTACGACGGCCGTGGCATCAGCTCGGTGAACCCGTTGAAGGTGTACTACGACATCGACACGGCGGGCGGACAGAGCGGCAGCGCGGTGTACCGCATCGTCGACGGCGGTCGCTACGGCATCGCCGTGCACGCCTACGGCGGGGCGACCGCCAACTCCGGTACCAGGATCACCAGGCCTGTCTACGACAACCTGTCGAACTGGACCGCATGACCGACGGCCGGCGCGGTGACGAGCCGGTACGCCTGATCACCGGAGTGGTGCGGGACGTGACCGGCAACCCCGTTCCGGACGCCAGCGTGTACCTCACCGGCGGACCTGAGCCGTACCCCGACATCGCCGTGCTGTCCGCCGCCGACGGGAGTTTCACGCTCGCCGTCCGCGCCGACGGCGTCTACACCGTCCAGTGCCGCACACCGGACGGCGGCGTCTCGGAGGCGAGCGTGACCGCACGCGGCGATCGACCGGCCCAGGCACTGCTCCGCGTCTGAGGCCGGGGTGTCCCCACACCCCGCACGCACTTCCCCACCACCTGTCGAGCCGATGGACACGAGGAGGAAGAGATGAGCGACAACGCCTTGCGAAAGCAGCCCGACCCCACCGGCGACTTCGCCATCGAGACATCGCCGCAGCGAACCGACACCGATCTGTGGGCGGCGTTCCACGCGGCTCAGGGCGCCGGTTCCCCGACGGGCACCGGCTCCGAGCCCACGACGGACGAGGTCCTTCCGCCGGGCGACGAGCACCTAGATCCGCGCCCGTTGCGGCAGCGGTTCCAGGCGCCGCAGGAGTCCGACGGGGAACGGCAGACGGACCCGACGTCCGCCTTCGGCGGCGCCCCGGTCACGTCCGCCGCCGGTGGGACCGAGGGGACCGACGGGATGTCGGACCACCAACTCCCTCCGGGGGACGGGTCCGTCGACCGGACACCGCTCCGCATCAGGTTCCAGGAAGGAGAACGTTGATCATGGAACTTCGCATCCGCAACCGATACCACCTCACCGTCTCCACCGCCATCCTCTTCTTCAGCCCCGACACCTGCGCCGAATACGGCCGTTGGGGAACGCGCGGCTGGTGGAACATCCCGCCCGGTGGAGAGGCGTACGTCCTCGACACGGACAACACCTGGTCGTACATCTACGGAGAAGCCGCCGACGGCACACTCTGGACCGACGTGAACGGCCCGCAGATCTACGTCCGTCAGCAGGCGTTCCGGTCCTGCCTGCTGATCGGCGACACCCAGAGCCGGTTGGTCGGCACGGTCAAGGTCCGGTCCGGTGTCGTCAACCTCAACCCGCCGACCAGAGCCGTCACGGCACTCCCGGCCGCCGTCTCCGGCGGGCTCGAGGTGTCCGCCTCCGGCCCGGCGGGGCTCGCGGGACGACACTGACAGACACTGACCGATCGGCCACACGAACACGCCCTGAACCGGGGGGTGTTCGTGTGGCCGATCGGTCTCGGACTCACTGGATGGGGGAGTCGGGCGGGGGGAGGCCGATGGCGCGGTCGCGGTCCACGGATTCGACGCCGTCGACCGCCCTCAGAGCCGCGATCCGGTCCTCGGCGATGGTCCCGGACAGTGTGCCGAGGATCGGCTGCTCGCCCGTGACGGTCAACCCGGCCCCTCGCGCGGCCTCGACGACGTCCGCGAACCGGTCGGGGTCAACCGCGAGGATGACTCCGACCGGTTCGGACCGCGTGGACCCGTTCACGGGGCCTGGAGCAGACCCGCGCCGACGTCCTCGACGGGCTGCGCCAGCGGGAACGCGCCGGAGAGGAGGGCGGCCCTGAGGTCGGCCGCGGTGGCACCGGGATTGGCCTCGGCGAGCAGGGCGACGACACCCGCGACGTGCGGTGTGGCCATGCTGGTACCCGACATCGACTGGTACCCGCCACCAGGGGCGGCCGAGTGCACATCCCTGCCCGGTGCGGCGATGTTGATCTCGCCGCCCGCGCCGTTGATCGCGCCGCAGGAGAAGAACGACGTCGTGAGTGCCTTGTCCACCGAGGCCACCGCGAGGATGGACGGGCAGTTGGCGGGTCGGCCGACGGGGTCCGTACGCTGGGGCCGTCGGCTTTCGTTGCCCGCGGCGGCGACGATCAGTGTCCCGCGCTCGAGCGCGCGCTGGGCCAGCTTCTCGTACGTCTGGGGGAAGAGTTCACCAGGCCGGACCGGAGCGCCGAGTGACATGGAGATCACCCGTGCGCCGCGGGCGACGGCCCAGGCCATGCCCGCCAGGATCTGGCCGTCGGAGCCGCTGCCCGCGTTGCTGAGCACCTTCCCGGCAAGGATCCGGGCCTCGGTCGCCACCCCGTAGCGGGGTCCCTGCTGGGGGCTGGCGGGGCCGGCGGCGGTGCCGATGCAGTGCGTGCCGTGGCCGTGGCCGTCCTCGACGCTCTCGCCGGGCACGAAGGAGGCCGTCTCCTCGATGCGCCCGACCAGGTCCGGGTGGTCGGTGTCCACACCGGTGTCGAGGACGGCGATCTTCACATCGCGTCCCGTCAGAGTGGACAGGCTGGCCCGGATGGCCTGGAGGCCCCAGGTCGACTTCTCCTCGTCGGAGGCCGGCCCCTGCGCGGCGGCCATCTCGGCGTTGGTCTGCCTTGCGACCACTTCCTCGTCGCTGCGGTAGGCCGGGTAGAACTCGGTCGGTGCCCTGTGCGGGGCGGTGATCACCGAGGCATAGACCATGCGCTCGGGCTCGGCCGCCAGGATCGAGGGATCGGCCTCGGCCGTGGTCACCAGCGAGAGGCGCTGATCGGCCCGCACCTCGACGACGGCGGCGCCGAGTTCCTCGAACTGCACCGAGACGCCGGGGTTCTCGAGGAGTGCGGCGACGTTGGCGGTCTCGGTTCCCCGGACGCGCTCCACGGGCGCGATGTCGGCGGCGGAACGCAGTGCGTTGAGCCCGCTCTCCTGGTTGCTCGGGTCGAGCAGGACCACATACCGGCCGGTGTACTCCGAGCCCCGGCCTGATGGGGTGCCGTTGTTACGGTCCGGCTGCTCGCCGAAGGCGTGCCTGTCCAAGGGTCCGTTCGCCATGGGATTTCCCGCTCTCTGTGTGCTTCCCCGGGTCGGTGGACGCGCGCCGATGCACACGGCAGCGCCAGGCTCCACGGATCGTGGGGCAGGGGTGGGGGTGGTGGGGGGCGCGGTTCGGCCGCTCGTCGACGGGGGACCCGTCGCCCACGGGGCTCTCTCTGCCGGGCCGTTGTCCCGGAAGTGCCCTCCTGTCCACCGTCGCACCGGGTGCAGGGGCCCGCAACACGGCGCCGCTCCAGCCGTTCCGGAGGCGTCGACTGCCCGCTGTGGCACCGGATTTGACAGCGGACCGACCCCGTCCCAGTATCGAAAGGGGTGGTGTTTTGTCGGATTTGATTGATTTCTATGGGATCTCAGCAGTCCTGGTGACAGACGGACACGCACCGAGGAGACGGACATGAACGAACCGTCCGAACGCCCACAGCAGAACCCCACCGTGCGCTTCGACGCCACGGTCCACCCCAGTCCGACGAACCGTGATCTCCTCGGCGTCGCCGACCTCGATCTGGACCGGATCCCCGATCCGGAGGGCGACGTCCGGGTGGTCGTCACCGCGGACGAGTGCAGTCGTCTGCTGGAGAGCGGCTACGAAGTCCGTCTGCATGCCGAGGTGCCCGTGCGGCCTCTCGCCGCCGAACTCGTGGAAGACGACGACTCGGTGAGGGCCTGGCTGGATGAGCGTGTCCAGGGCATCGAGCGGTCCGGAGGTGTGTGATGTATCGAACGGTCCCCCAACTCGACTCGGTGACCTCGCTGCTCGCCACGTGGTTCCCGCAACTGTGCACGAGGACCCGACTGCCCGAGCGCTCCGTCCAGGGCCGCCCGGTGTTCGCCCTGCGGCTGCGGGCCGGCGAGGGCGGAAACCGGCGTGGTGTCCTGTTCGTGGGCGGCACCCACGCGCGCGAGCTGATGAACCCGGACGCCCTGGTGGAATTCTCCGTCGACCTCGTCGTGAGTTATCTGACGGGTACCGACATCGTGTACGGCGGCCGTACCTGGAAGGCCGAGGACGTCAAGCTCGTCCTGGAGAGCCTCGACCTCTGGTTCGTTCCCTGCTCCAACCCCGACGGCCGCACCAAGGTGCTGACCGTCGACAACATGTGGCGCAAGAACCTCCGTGACAACCCGGGGACGCCGTGCGACGGGGTCGACCTCAACCGCAACGCGGACATCCTCTGGGGAGTGACGGAGGGCCAGACCTCGTGCAGCCCCTGCACGGACATCTACGTCGGGGCCGACAGGTTCTCCGAGCCGGAGACCCGTAACGTCAAGCACCTGCTGGACACGGAGACCATCCACACGTTCGCGGACGTGCACTCGTTCTCGGAGCTCGTCCTGTATCCGTGGGGCCACGCCCACAACCAGACCAGCGATCCGGCACAGCGGTTCACGGGCCTGCCCACCGGAACCTGCGAGCCCATCGGAATTCCGGGCTACGAGGAGTACATCACCCCCCAGGACCTGCTCCGTTTCACCACGGTCGCGCAACGGCTCGTCGACGCGATCGCCGCGGTACGCGGGAGCGCGTACACGCCGCAGACGGGCCGGGCGCTGTACGCCACCACCGGCACCCAGGGCGACTACGTCTACAGCCGCCACATCGCGGATCCCGCGCTGGGCAAGACATACGGCTTCACCATCGAGACGGGCCCGCGGGTCGGCAGCGTGGAGGACTCCTTCCACCCGCCGGACCCCACCCTCATCAAGCTCGACACCAAAGCGGGCCTGCTGGCCCTCGCCCAGCAGAGCATCTGCGCCTTCGACCTGATCGGCCTGAAGCTGCTCACCAGCCGGATCGAGGTGGACGCGCTGCGCCGGGTCCGTGACGACGTGCTCGCGAGCACCGAGGCGGGCCGTGAGTGGATCACCCTTGTCGAACGGGTGGAACTGCCCGTCGCCTCCCTGGTGTTCACCGACGAGGGTCTGGCAGCCCGGGCCGCCACGCTGATCGAACACGCGGGGAAGCTGTTCGAGGACGAGAAGTCCGTCGTCGCTGACGAGGACGTCGACCTGGGACGCGCCCTGCTTGCCGAACTCGCCGAGCGGGCCGGAGCCGAGGACGCCCAGGTGCGCACCGATCTGGAAGCTGTCGGCGCTGCTCTGGAGCAGGCGAGAGGGGTGCCGTCGGCCGACGTGCTGAAGCAACTGGTGAGCCGGGGGCCGCTGCGGAACTGAGCAGGTCCTTCCAGTCGTTCGAGCGCGTCGAGGAGGACGGCGCGCTCGAGTGATTTCCGAAACCCCGGCAACCTTTTCGGGCGCGGTGGAGACTATGGGCCGGAAGCTGCCTCAACTGGAGCCTCGCATCGAGCACATGATCTCCGGACCAGGTAAGGACCTCTGCCGTGGCGTCCCGTTCTTCGCGTCGTTCTCCGCGCCCTCCCCTCCATCGGCGGCGGGGCGTTCTCGTCTGTGCCTCCGTGGCGGCTGTCGCGCTCGTCATATCCCTGGTCATGGCTCTGCGGCCCGGCCGTGAGGCCGACGACGGATACGGGGCGGCCTCGTCCGCCGCCGGCGCCCGGGTGATCGCGCCGCCCACCGCTTCGCCGAAGCCGACACCGTCCCCGACGCCCTCCGCCACGCGGTCCGCGTCCCCGAAAGCCACGACGAAGGCCACCCCGGCGGCCACTCGGACCGCCGCCGCGGCCCCGAAGCCGTCGGCCGCCGCCACCCGTGCCGCCGCCGCTCCCAAGCCGGCCTCCGGTGCGGCCCCCCTGGCGGGGCGGATCAAGCCCGGCGTCGACTACACGGGCGTCGCCACCTTCTACGGTGCCGGGAACGGCGACGGCCACGCCTGCTCGTACGGGCCGAGCGCCGACGTCATGACCGCCGCGATGAACACCACCGACTACGAGACGTCCATGGCGTGCGGGGCGTACATCCTCGTCCGTGCGGCGAGCGGCGCGTCCGTCACCGTCCGGATCACCAACGAGTGCCCGGGGGACTGCGCACCCGGCCACGTCGACCTCAGCGCCCAGGCCTTCGCCAAGATCGCCGATCCCGTGGCCGGCCGGATCCCGATCACCTGGAGCCTGCTGAGCCCCGCGAACGCCGACACCCTCTCCGTCCGCTACAAGACGGGGTCCAGCCAGTACTGGTGCGGTATCCAGGTCATCGGCCACCGCAATCCGCTGGCGCGCCTCGAAGTCCGTACCAGCGGCGGCAGTTGGGTCCGGCTGGCGCGTACCGAGTACAACTACTTCCTCTCCGAGCAGGGCAGCGGATGCGGTGGCGCGATCAGGATCAGTGACATCTACGGGGAGCAGCTGACGCTCGACGGGATCGCGGTACGGCCCGATGTCGTGCAGCCGACCCGCGTCCAGTTCGCCGCCCACTGACCCGGCACCGGCAGTTGCTCAGCGGCCCAACGCCCGCAGTACGGACTCCAGTTGGCTCAGCGGTTCCGCGCCGACGATCCGGAGTACGACCGTGTCAGCGCCGGCCGTCGACAGTGCGCCGATGTCCTCGGCGGCCTCCGAGGCGGTGCCGGAGACGGTGAACACGTCCTCCTGCGGGCGGCCCAGCCAGTCGCCGTGGCCCTCGGTGTGCGGGTGCAGGGTGCGTGCCACGTCGTCGGGGTCGTCGCCGACGTAGCAGAACGCCAGTACCGTCAGGGTGTGTTCGGGGCCCGCGCCGCCCTTCGCGGTCAGTGCCCGGGTGTTCTCCAGGTCGCTCGGTCCGTGGCCCTCGGCGATCAGGGTGCCGTCCGCGACCCGGCCGGACAGCTCCAGCGAACGGGGTCGCACCACCCCGGCGACCACCGGGGGCGGTTCGGTGGGCGGGTGCACCAAGTGGACGCCGTCCAGGCGCACTTCACGACCCGTCAGTTCCACGCGCTCCCCGCGCAGCAGGGCGCGTACGGAGGTGATCGTCTCCTCCAGCAGGGCCAGCGGCGAACGGGGTGCGACGCCGACCGAGGTCATCCACTCCCGTATCCCGTGGCCGATCCCGGCGACGAGCCGGCCCGGGAACACCCGGGCCAGCGTGGCCAGTTCCATGGCGAGGAGTGCCGGGCTGCGCAGCGGAGCGGGGGCGATCCCGATGCCCACCCGCAGCCGCTCCGTCGCGCCGAGCGCCACGGCGGCCGCCGACACACCGCCGTTCCAGCCGAGGTCCTCGACCACCCACAGGTCGTCCACACCGAGGGCCTCGGCCCGCCGCGCGAATCCGGGCAGCCCTTCCGGGGCCCAGTCGCGGTCGTACATCACACCGATCCGGAGGTTCGTCGGGCTCGTCATTTCCCGAACCTATGGTCCCGGCCGGTGCGGATCAACGAGGTATTCAGTCCTGGACGGGCTTGCCCCGGCCCCAGCCCCAGGCGAGACGGTCGGCGCCGGACTGGTTGGTGGTGGCCAGCCAGGGGCGGTCGGTGGTGCCCGTCAGGGTCTGGATCGAGTACATGTCGTCCGTGCGCAGGCCGGGCCAGTAGACGGAGCCCATCTTCAGCTCGCGGAAGGTGTCGGTGACGGCCTGCATGAAGTTGATGAAGTTGTTGTCGGGGGTCTTCTTGTTGTAGTCGAGGCCCGTCGTCATGAAGGCCCCGAACTCGTCGGCCACCGTCCGGTTCGCGCAGCTGCCGATGCGCTCCTTCAGGTCGGCCACCCACTGGTCGTAGGTCGCGTACTCCTTCCAGAAGCCGTAGTGGTGCAGCGAGAGGTAGGTGCCCTTCAGGCGCGGGTCGGCGCAGACGGACGTGACGTGGTCGTTGTAGCCGGCGCCGCTGACGAACACCTGGTTGCGCGGAACGGACTTGTACGTCGCGAGCCACTTCGCCGCGATGTCCGCCCACTCGGTCTCGGTGTAGCCGTGCGGCTCGTTCATCGGCTCGAAGTAGACGTGCCTGTCGTTCTTGTACGCCTTGACGACCCTGTCCCACATGGGCCAGTAGGTGGCCGTGTCGTCGATGAAGCCGTCCTTCTGGGCGCCGGTGCCCTCCCAGTAGGAGACGATCACCTTGAAACCCTTGTCCGACGCCGCGTCGATGACCCCTCGGTACGACTTCCAGTAGGCGCCGTTGACCGTGTACGGGTTGATCGGCAGCCGCACCGTGTTGGCGCCGAGGTTCGCGCGGAACGCCGAGATGATCCGGCTCGACTTGGCGTACGTCTGGGCGTAGGTGTCGGAGGTCGACAGACCCGACAGCTGGAGCAGGTCGTCGGCGAAGTTGTCGCGCGGGTCCGCCCAGTTGACGCCCTTGAACTGGGTCGTGTCTCTGGCCAGGCCGTCGGAGGCGGAGGCGGAGGGGGCGGAGGCGGAGGCGGGGGCCGCGGCGACCGCCGTGCCGCTGGTCGCGGCGATGGCGAGTGCTACGAGTGCGGCGCGCAGTCGGGGGGAGGAGGGGCGGATGCCGCCGAGGATATTGCGCATCAACTAGCCCTTTCGCATGCCGGTCAGAGGACCGAGGGGGGCGATGTTTACGTAAACATCGCGGCGCCGGAATCGTGGCACCCGGCACAGAGATCGTCAAGGTTTCCGACGTGTAACGCGTGTGCCTGTGTCACCCGTTCGGCTCACCGGTTTTCCCGTCGGCTCAGGGGATGTGGATCAATCTCCTTCCGGAATGCGGAAAGAGAGGTGCGGGCGAAGTGCTGGATCTGTTCGACTCCACGCGGGTGTGTGTCTCGGCGCCGTACTACGCGCTCGACGATCTGCGCGTTCTGGCTCCCGGGTACGCCGAGGCCCTCGTTCCCTGCCAACGCCCCACCGGGCAGCAGGAGTTGTCGATCTCCGCCGCCGATGCGGGGCGTCGGCTGGCCGTGCTGGGGATGTGCGCGGCGGAGTCGTTGCGGGCATCGGAGGCGTCGGGGGAGGAGGTGTCGTCGTACTACCTCGCGCGTTCCCTGTACGCGGAGTACGCACCCCTCTCCGCTTGGCCGGAGGACGCGATGACCCTGGTCGCCGAGGCCGGCGCGGGCTTCCACGGCTGCCGTCGCGCCTTTGCCGACGCCCGGCTGACCGGCGAGTTCAGCGACGACACCTATGTGTCCGCGCGGGTCGAGTACGACGTACTGCCCGCCGCGGTCTTCGAGCGGATGGTCCCGACCCAGCCGATTCCGGCCCGGGCCCCGACTCCGGCCTCGGTTGTGGGTTCCCGTACGTCCGGGCCTCCGTCGCCCGCCCTGGCCGGTGTCTCGTACGACAACTGCCGTGTGTCCGCCGGGATGTTGATCACCCCTGAGCTGTGCGCGGGCCATTTCGACGGTCGGCCGGTGCTTCCGCTGACCGTGGCCGCGGCGGGGCTGACCGCGCTCGTGGACCATGTCGTCGACGGCATGACCGGGGGGTACGCACAGCGCTGGGCGCCACGGGCGATGTCCGTGCGGGCCGACCGGATGGCGGGGGCGGGGGAGTGGGCGGTGCTCGGCGGGATCGGGGAGTTCCGGGAACACGGGATCAGGTTCAGGGGAGAGGTACGGGTTCGGGGGGAGGTGGTGAGCACGCTTGTGCTGGACGTGCTGGTGAGCGATGGGTGACAGGGCGCGCGGCAGTTGTCGTACGAGACACCGGCCTCACGCCGACAGCCTTCGGGCCGCGTTTCCGTTCCTGTTCCGCCAGGCCGTGCGGTGGGCGTGGGCCGCTGATTCGGCGTGGTGCAGGGCCGGGGCGGGGACCGGCAGGGCGCACAGGGTGTCCAGGGTGGTCAGCATGTGCTCGGCGAAGCGGTGGCCGAGGGGTGTGAGGCGGCCGGAGGACAGGGTGACGGTGGTCGCCTCGTGGGCGGCCAGGCGCCAGCGGGCGAACTGGGCGTGCGCGGTGGCGCGCAGCGCCGGGTCGGGTTCTGTCTCCCGGCGGCGCTCCCAGAAGAGGGCGACGCCCAGATGCGCGTACGCACCGTGGAACAGGCCGGGCAGGGGGCGCGGGTCGGGGCGCCAGGGGGCGTAGAACCGCTCGGGGCCGCCCGGTTCGAACAGGTCGAAGAGGTGGAGCAGCGCCGCCAGCTTGTTGTGCTGCAACTCGTGCGTGAGCGTCACCGCGAGGCCCGTCGCCGAGGTCGGCGGGGACAGGGCCATGCAGCCGAAGGTCTCGGCACTGCTGCCGCTTCTGTTGCCGTGGCCGGGGCGGGTCAACGGCACCAACAGGTGTGGTCCGGCGGCCAGTTCGGCGTACACCCCGGGATGGTCCGCCCGGAGTAGCCGGCACGCGTCCTGGGCGTGCGCGGCCCAGCGGCGTGCCTCGGTGGCGCCGAGACCTTCCGGGTGGGGTGCCGAGTGGGGGAAGCAGGGTGGGTCGAGGGTGTCGAGGAGGAGCGGGGCGCCGCCGTCGAGGGTGGTGAGGAGGTGGGGGCCGTGCCAACAGGCGGTGGTGCCAGGGGAGTTGGGCAATGGGGCTTCGGTGTGCGGGAGTCCGGGTACCGTCACCGTGCCGCCCGGGCCCGTGACGCGGCAGTGGTCTGCCCCGTCGATGTGCACCTCTGCGCGGTCGCCGGGGTGTGCGTCGGGGAAGTGGGCCCGGCCCAGGGACGGCAGGGCCAGCCAGGGGCCGGTGAGCGGTAGTTCGGTCCGGGTGGTCGGTAGGCCCGCGCGGGCCGCCGCCGATACGGCGAGGGCGGTGAACCAGTGGACGGGGGGCGGGAGTTGGCCGTCCGGGTTGCGCAGGTGGGCCAGCAGGCCGAACAGGGCGGGGCCTGCCGAGGGGTGGGTCAGGACTGCCGTCGCCGCGTCGGGGGCGGTGCGGGTGGCGTCTGTGAACAGGGTCCAGGCGTGTTCGGTCGTTTCGGCGATCTCGCCGCCGGTTTTCCGTGCCGCCACGGTCACGGCGTACGCGCAGGCGAGGCGTCTGCTGTGTTCGGTGCGGGTCAGTAGGTGCAGGGCTTGTGCGCCGCCGGCGCCTGTGGCGATCGCGTCGAACAGGGCGGCCGGGATCCGGTGCGGGGGTGGGGTCATCGGGGCGCCATTGAGCTCGGGGGGTTCTGTGCGTTGGCGGGTGCGGGTTCGTCGTGGCTTGTCGCGCAGTTCCCCGCGCCCCTTTGGGGCGCGTCTGCCCTGGCGTCCGATGAACTGGGGCCCCTGTGCCCGGCCCCTTCTGGCACCCTTCGCCCTCGTGCCCCCAAGTCCGCGTCAAGGCGCCCCCGCACGCGCCCGATCAGCTCCGTCAGGTCCGCGCAGTACACGCTCGGGTTGGCGAAGCCTGTGGCTGGGGCGTAGCGGGTGGCGTAGTGGCCGCCGCCGCAGACCCGGTGGAGGGGGCAGGCTCGGCAGGTGGTGGGCAGGGCGGCCGCGCCCCATTGGCGGGCCGCTATGCCGGGGTGGAGGAGCAGGGTGTCGAAGGAGTGGTGGTGGATGTCCAGGCCGGTGCGGGCGGCGCCGTCGTATGCGGTGCGCAGGGTGTCGTCCTGGGTGAGGGAGCCGTCCGTGTCCACCACGGCGTAGCGGACCGGGGACAGGCCCAGTGCCTCCGTCTGCGGGGTCGCGCCGACGAGCAGGGCCAGGAGGTTGTCCAGGAGGCGGACCGAGGTCTCCTTGGTCCGTGCGCCGTACCAGCGTTCGAAGACCGCCCACAGCCAGTCCGCGTACGGAGTGCGTCGGCCGGTCGGGTCCAGGCCAGGCGGCGGGGTTCGCCAATTGCCCAGCGGGAGAAGGAAGTCGACCGCCGGGGGGTGGTGCGCCAGCAAGGCCTCGTACGTGCGTATCGGGTCGTTGCGCAGGTCGATCGTGCACAACAGGGCGCCGAACAAGGGGCGGTGGCGCTCGGTCGAAAGGCGGCGCAGGGCTGCCTCCACCCGGGCGTGGCTGCCCCGGCCGTCGGCGCTCCGGCGGTGGCGGTCGTGGGCCGCGCGGGTGCCGTCCGTGCTCACGCCGATCCGTACGCCCAACTCGCCCAGCAGGTCCAGGCGTTGCTCGGTCAGGCGGAGGCCGTTGGTCTGCAGGGTCATGTGCAGGCGTACTCCGTCGCCTGCCGTCGTGCGCAGGGTGCGTACCGTCCGGGTCAGTGCCTCGTCGCCCATCAGGAGCGGTTCGCCGCCGTGCAGGACCACGCCCGCCTCGGTCGTCCCGTGCGCGGACAGGTGCTCCGCGATGCGTTCGGCCGTGCGGGTCAGGGTCGCCGGGGTCATCGTGCGTGGCTGGGAGCGCCAACTCTGGTCGTGCGAGCGGTACATGTAGCAGTAGTCGCAGGCCAGGTCGCAGCGGCTGTGCACCTTGAGGACGAAGGAGTGCAGCGGAGACGGCACCCAGCCCGCCGCCCGGCGCGCCGCCACGTCGGCAGCCCTCGGCCAGGGCGGTTCGGCGCGGTGCGGTGGCGGTCGGCTCATCCGCTTCCCCCGGCGCACTCTGTTCGGCGTTCGACCAGTATTTCGGTCAGTATTCGCGCGGGGAAACTTCAGCGTCAACATCATGAATGAGCCAACCAAGGTCGACTGGACGGAAGTTGAGGGACGCTCATGGTCTCCGGCGCCTGCCGTAGGGGCAGTTGGCGGCGCTACGCTGGAAGACCGTCCCGAGATCCTCCGACACCCCATGGAGTGACCTGCATGGCAGTCGCCGACGGCACCGCCCCCACCGGGGCGGGTACAGGAGCGGGAGCGGGCGAAAGCCCGGAGCCCGAGGTCGAGTCGGTCGTTCTCGACCTCGCCGCCCTGCCGCCCGAGGACATCGAGGCCCTGCCCGACTCGGTGCTCGGCGCCCTGCTGCGCCGGGTGTACGACAGCTGTGCCGAGGGCAACCCCTTCGTCACCGGGCACAGCGAGAGCGTATGAGACGCGGGGCGCGCGTCGTGGCACGCGGGAGGGGGGCGGACGCCGTCAGTCAGGTGTGCGGAGTCCTATACTGGCGCTCCCTGAATGCGCCCTTTGTTCGCTTTGCTCCGCTCATCCCCTTTATTTCCCTTGTTCACCGCCGCGCCGAGCGGAGAAGTCATGCCAGACGCCAACACCCCTGACCGGCCGGGGCCGTTCGCGGTCTTCCTCGCCACCTCCGAGAACCTCGGCCTGAGTACGACCCTGCGCAACGTCGCCGACATCCTCGCCGACACCAACCGCAGCGTCCTCCTCGTCGACGGCCGCCACGGCGAACCCGGCGAGCGCGCACCCCTGCCCGACCCCGAACCCGGCCGGGTGCACACCGCGAGCGCCCCCGGCGGACCCGGGCTCGCCGACCTCGCCGAGGCCCCCGTCGCCGCCGAGTACGACCATCTCCTCGTCGAGGCCCCGGTACCGGACACCTCCGAGACGACGGAACCGGCGCGCTTCGCCGCGTACGCCGACACGCTCGTCGTCTGCTTCGCGATGACCGCCTGGTCCATCGACGGGGCCGCCGCACTCGCCGAGGACCTGATGACCCGCCGGGGCGACCGGCCCGTACGGCTGCTCACCCTCGGCCTCAAGAGCGACGTCGGTGTCCACGACCGGCTGCGCGACGCACGCCAGCGGGTACGCCGGAAGTTCGCCCCGGTCGCCGCCGCGCTCGGCGCGACCGACATCCCGTTCCTGGAGATCCCGTACAACCCGCTCTACCAGGACAGCCGCAGCCTCGCCGTCGACGCCGAGGACGCCGGCACGATCAGCGGACTGCGCCCCTACTACGAGCAGCTCGCCGACTGGCTGCGCGCCCGCCGCACCGCCCGCCTCACCGACGTCACCGTCGTCCACTCGACCCGGCACGCCCTGTGGGCCGCCTGGCTGCGCGACCGGCTCGCCGTCAAGGGAGTGCGTACCGAACTGCGCCGCGCCGACACGTACGCCGGTGAACGCCCGGACCCCGGCTCGGCGTTGCTGTTCCTGTCGCCCGACGACGCCGACGACACGCTCCTCGAACAGATCGGCGCCCTCTCCCACACCGACGTCCGGATCCTGCTCGTCGACGAGCCGTTCCCGCACACCCAGGCCGCCCACCACGAGCGGATCGACCTGCGCGACACCACCGAGGAAGGGGCCCTGCGGGCGCTCTACACCGGCCTCGGCCTCGGCGCGCCCGAACCCGGCGACAACAGCGGCGGCGGGGCCGGGTTCCCGCGGCTGCCGGAGACCACCAACGTGGGGCCGCGCAACGCCGCCTTCGTGGACCGTCCGGGACTCCTCGGCACGCTCCACGAGGAGCTGCGCGGCGCCGCCCGCGACGGCGCCTGCCTGGTGCTGCACGGCCCCAGCGGCTGGGGCAAGAGCGACACCGTGCACGAACTGTGCCACCGCTACGGAGCCTCGTACGACGTCGTGTGGTGGGTGCGCGCCTGGGAACGCACCCGCGTCGAACGCGGCCTCGGCCGGCTCGCCGGACGCCTCGGCGCGCCCGAGGACCGCGTCGGCACCGACGAGGACGGCATCTCCCGGCTGCTGTCCCGGCTCTCCCGCACCGACGCCGAGGCCGACAGCTGGCTCATCGTGTACGACGGTGTCACCGACCCCGTCGAACTGCACGGCCTGCTGCCCGTGCCGCACGAGCGCGGGCACGTCCTCGTCACCAGCCGGACCGCACCGCCCGTCGGCGACCCAGCCGACGTCCGGCCGCCGCATCTGCGGGCCCTCGCCGTCACCCCGATGGACGCCGAGGAGAGCCGCGCGCTGCTCGCCGAGAAGGTCCCGGAGATCACCGAACGGCAGGCCCGGCAGATCGGCAGCGTCGTCGACTCCGTACCGCAGGCCCTGCACATCGCCGGCCACTGCCTGGCCGAACGGACCGCCGCGCACCGCCGCGACGACCACATGAACCAGGACGCCGCCGTCCGCGCCGCCGTCGGCGACCTGCTCGCCGAGTACCGCGCCGGCAAGACCGACCTGCTGCGCACCCGCGACGCGGTGAGCCCCGTCGAGGTGATGGTGCAGGTCGCCCGGCGTGTCGTACGGACCACGCCCGGCGCGCTCGCCTGGAGTGCCGAGAGCCCCGAACGCGACGCCGTGGGCTGGCTGCTGGGCGCCGCCTCCCTGCTCACCGGACGCGGCATGGGCCTGGAACTGCTGCGCTCGCGCCGCATCCTGTCCGAACTGGCCCACGACGACGAGTCGGCGACGCCCGCCCCCGCCGGCACCGAGATCCTGCTGCCCGACGAGCACATGGTCAGCGTCGCCCTGTGGGCGCTGGCCCAAGTCGGCCTGCTCGACGTCGACTTCGACCGCACCCGCCAGCCCCTCGTCCAGCACCACGGACTGCGCGACCTGATCCGCGCCGGCATGGACCCCGACGAACGCGCGCACATCGAGTCCGTGTTGCGCAGCGTCCTGTCCGAACACGCCCCGCAGGGCCCCGACCTGCCCGCCGACTGGGCCCGCGAGGTGTTCTCGCTGCGCCTGTGGGAGGACCCCAGGCCCCGGGTGCGCCGCTCGCTGCTGCGCCACCTCAACGCCCTCGGCCAGCGCGCCGAGGCCGCCGACCTCGACCGCCTCCTCGACATCGCCGGGCGCGCCCGTGAGCAGTGGCGAGCCGACGACAGCGACGCGGGCGACGAACAGTCCCCGGAATACCTGCGGTTGCTCAACTTCGTCGCCCGCGCCCACCGGCTGCGCGGCGACTACGACCTCTCCCGGCAGATCGCCCAGGACGCGCTGCGCGGCCACCGCAGGCTCCTCGGCATCACCCACCCGCGCACCCTGCTCTCCGCCGACTCCTACGCCGCCACCCTGCGCGCCCTCGGCCGCTTCGACGACGCCCTGCTGCAACTGCGGCCCGTCCTGGACGGCCTCACCCTGCTGCTCGGCCCGCAGCACCCGGCGACCATCCAGGCCGAGCACAACCTCGCCCTCACCGAGGCGCTCACCGGCCGGATCGCCCCCGCCCTGGCCGCGATCCAGGACCGCTTCCGCTACCGGCAGGCAGTCGGCGGCAAGGACGACCCCGTCGCCTGGGAAGCCGCCGAACTCCTCGCCTACCTGTACCGCGCCGCCGGACGCGACGGCGAGGCCCGCGACCTGCTGCGCCAGAAGCTGCGCCGGCACGGCGACACCTGGGACCTCGTCCGGCTCCGTACCGAGGTCGGCCTCGCGATCAGCGAACGCCGGCTCGCCGACGGCTTCCCCGCCCTCAAGGACCCCCTCTACAGCTACGAACTCGCCCACGAACGCGACCTGCGCGCCCTCGGCCTGTACGTCGACCGGTTCGGCCCCGACCGCTTCGACACCGTGCGCTGCCGGTTCAGCTACGCCGCCGACCTGCACGCCCTCGGCAAGGCCGACGAGGCCGAACACCAGGCCCGGCAGTGCGTGGAGACGCTCGGCCGGTGGTTCGGCGCCGGGCACCCCTACACCGGCCTCGGCGAGGTGCGCCACGGCGTCTATCTGCGGGCCACCGGCGACGTACGGCTGGCCGAGGAGGTCGGCCGGGGCGCGCTCAACCTCCTCACCCACAAGCTGGGCCGCGCGCACCCCTGGGTCGCCGTCGCGGAGAACTCCCTGGCCGCCACGTTCGCCTCGGCGGGCCGCGCCGAGGAGGCCGTCGAACTCGCGAGCACGGCCCTGGCCCGCCTCGGCGACCTGGGCATCGCCCACCGCCTCGGCGGCCGCCGGGTCCGCGCCCACCTGGAACACCTCACCGGCACCGACCCCACCAGGCCGGTCCCGCCCTCGGGCTACGACATCGACCTGGAACTGCCCGACGTATAACGGTAATTGACTGTAATCAACTGCAATTGCCCGAAGACGTATGACTGATGACGTATAGCGAAAGGCGAGCACCCGTGGCAGCCCCCGCACCGCACGCGAGCACCACGCTGAAGGAGTCCCACTGGACTCCCAAGCGCCACGGCCTGATAACCGCGCTGTGCGAGGAGACCGTCGCACGGACGTCCGCGATCCGCTCCCTGGCCCACTACAGCAACGGCATCCTCGACTTCGCCGTCCTGCGCACCGACCGCGCCCCGCTCTCCAGCCTGATCACCGAGAACGGCGACGACGCGCACAACGAGTCGCTGCCCGGCAGCAGACTCCTGCTGTGCGCCCAGGACCTCGGCGCCGTCCTGCGCCCGCTGAAGACGGGCCAGTTGATGCGCACGGTCCTCGCGGGTGAACGCGCCGGCCTGTGGGGCGGCCGGGCCCGCCCCGACGAGTTCCTGGCCGCGGTGACGGACGTACCCGGCGGCGTGCCCGAGATGGACGAGGCGATGAACCGGCTCACGGCCCGCATACGGACCGAAGTGCACGGCCTGCCCGACGAGTTGCTCGGCGGTGACGCACAGGCGAAGGCCCATCTCCAGACCGGCGAAGCACCCGCGGGCCCCCAGGTCGACTTCGGGACGGCCGCCGCCCCGGACACCGTGTACGAGCAGCGACTGCGTGACCTGTGGCGCACCCACGTGAACACCACGGACCTCCAGTACGCCGGCTACTATCGGGACTGGACGCTGGTCTGCGTCGGCGACGTCTTCGACAGCCAGGAACTGGGCCCCCGCTTCATGGACGTCAGCGTCCGCACCCGCCGCACGGCCTACCGCGACCTCTCCCGAAGCCTCCGCGGCCACCTCGTCCGCCTCAAGGACGCCCTGGACCTGATCGCCCCACCCCCAGGCGGCGGCCCCTCGGTCGACCGCCTGGTCCTGGACGTCCAGGAGGGCGCGGTCTACGTCCACTGGACCTCACCCCGAGCCTTCCTCCTAGGCGTCACCCTGGACCAGAGGCAGGTAGGCAACGCGGAGAGAAGGCTGGCAGCCCTGGCAGAGGTCACAGGCGAACTGACGGTCCCTGCAACCCCCTAGGGGCGCGGGGAACTGCGCGACAAGCCACGATGGCGCCGCAGTCGGCCGACCACCTGTCGAGGCACCCCCATTGCCGCCCTAAGAAACAACCGGCGCACTCAAAGTCCCCCAAACCTCCTCCGCAAGCACCTCCACCGTACGAGCCGGAGTAAGCGGATTCGGATGCTCGGCGCCGCCAAGCAAATGCACCGGCAACACCTCCACCGCGTTCTCGTACTCCCGACAGATCCGCCGAAGCTCCCTCAACTGAACCTCGGTCGGCACACCCGGCGCGGCCCCCCGGGCCCAAGCCGCCACCGCCCCCCGAAACTCCTCCGTCAACGCCCGCACCAACGTCGCACACCCCAGAACACGCAACTCCGCCGATCCGGCCGCAGCCCGCCGCGTCACCGACTCCAGCATCGCCAACGCATCCCGGAACCGCCGCCACACCGCCCCCGGCAACTCCTCCGGCGGCTCCGGCTCAGGAGCCGCCCGCCCACCCGTCACCGCCGGTACGGCGGCCGGCCGCGCCGCCGCCTCCAGCGTCATCGCCGCCAAGTTGCGCCGCATCTCGTCGAGATGGGCGGTCTGCTGCTCCAGATTCCGCCGCATCCGCTCGCCCAGCTCGGCGAGATCCTCCTCCCGCCCCTCCTCCACGAGCCGCCGCTCCAGCTGCAGCAGCGCCTCGTGCACGCTCTGCGGGAACCGGCCCTGCCGGTACACCAGCGGGCGGGAGCCGATCGACCGGCCGAGCCGGTCCTGCATCGCGTGCGACACCAGTCCGTTGACCACGAGCAGCGCCTCGAACCGGCCCGGGCGCACCGCGCTGCGCAACCCGTTCACCTGGGTGACGATCCGTTCGACGTCGTCGGCGAGGAGCAGCGAGCGGGCGTAGATCACCGCGATGTAGGCGTTCGGCGCCGGCGACAGCCAGTACAGGACCTCCTCCCGGCCGCCGGCCGAGCGCGCGAGCCTGGCCGGCACCGGATCACGGGAGGCGATCCGCCACTGGCCCAGGTCGAGGGCGTCGTGCACATCGCCCAACACCCGCTGGTACGAAACGCGTTCGTGCAGCGCCCGTACCGCCCGCAGGACCGTCGCACCGGGTACCCGGCTCACCGCGCCGTCGCGGTCCTCGCTGAGCTGCCAGGCCTCCCGGCACGTCTTGAGCACCTCGCGCGGCACGCCCTCGGTCAACTCGTGCAGCAGCCGCAGCGCTTCGTCGTCGAAGGGGCCCGTGGACGGCACCGCTTCCTCGGCCACCGCATCACCCGAGTCGTCGTCGCCCTCCTCACCCGAGGCCAGATACCGGGCCACCAACTCCCCGGTACGGTCCTGGTCGAGCCCCGTCGGCCACAACTGCACCACCCGCTCGTGCACGCTCTGGCGCAGCGCCCGCAGTCCGTCGGGCGAGGAGCAGAAGACCAGCAGACCGCCGTGGCTCGTATAGATGTTGATGAGGCGTTCGAAGGCGTCGATGAACGCGCGCCTGCTGTCGTCCGGCCAGTCCAGGACCTTCTCCAGCGAGTCCAGGAGCAGGACGTACGGCCGTCCGACCCGGCCGTGCAGAAAGCCCTGCACGGTCAGCGCGTCGAAGACCCGGTCGATGCCGGCCGCGTTGTCCGGGCGCCCCTCCGACGGGCCGATCGCCTCCGTGATGCCACGCTCGCGCAGCGGCTCGGCGGGCTCCGCGCCGTTCAGCCAGTTCCACACCATCCGGTTGAACGGCGGCTCCAGGAGCAGCGCGAGCGCGCTGGAGAACCTGCGGTGTTCGGTGACCTCGCCCAGGGTGCCGCGCAGATCGGCGTGGATCACCTCGGGGTCGTAGCGCAGCGCCGACACCACCTTGTCCGGGTCGAGGACGCGGTCGCGCAGCCCGGTCGCGATCTCCCGCAGGGTGCCGCGGCGCGGGTCGTCGTCCTCGCCGCCGACCCAGCCGGCCGTCACATAGGCGTAGTAGTCCCGCACCAGCTCCTCGAAGGCCCGTTTGCCCTGCTCGGTGTCGCCGGGCCCGCGCAGCCGGTCGCGGTAGAGCCGCCCCATGTCCTGCGCCGGTTCGTCCACGATCCAGGTCGCCGTCTCGGGGTGCCGGGCCCGGATCGTCTGGTAACTCCGGCGCAGGGCATGGCTCTTGCCCAGGCCGAACTCGCCGACCAGGGCGATCGCCCGGCCGCGCCGGCCACCGGCGGCGGGCGGCGCGAAGTAGTCGTCGACGAGCGACTCGACGTCCTCGATGAGCGGGGTGTCGATATGGGCGTTGCCCGAGTCGGCAGCCCGGACCCGCGCGTCCCCCAGGTCGGACGAGGGCCCCAGGCGCACGACAGGGCTCAGTGGGAAGGGGTTGCGGTGCCAGGTGTGTCCACTGGTCGGCGTCACGATGGCACTCCTCGTGTGTCCGGTGTCGGCCTTGGGAGCGGCGAGCGGGTGCGGCGAGTGGAGCGGGTACTGCCGGTACAGCGAGTCTGGCGAGGACATCTGTTCGGTTCCTGTGTACGGGTGGAACGGGTGCGTCGGGAATCCCCCGGAAAGCGGGAGTCCCGCGGCTAGGCGGGTCTGCGGGGCGCGCGGCCCGCAGGCGGCGTACGGCCCAGGTCCGCGGGATCGAGGGTGGGTGCGGCGAGGTCGGCTGCGGTCACCCGCACCCGGCCGCCCGCGAGTCTCTGCCGCTCGGCGACCCGGAAACACTCCCGGCGCAGATGCCGTACGTCGGCGAGGCTCCACGGATCGGGGGCCGGCTCCGCACCCTGCCCCTGGCTCGGGATCGCGACCAGCGACGGCACGGTGTCCTCCGGGTCGGGATGGCCGCCGCGAGCGGTCTCGGTGAACTTCACGGTGTCCTCCGTGGCGAGCGATCCGAGCGAGAGATGGGTGAGAGCCGTGTTCGGCGGCAGGCCCGCGATCACCTCACCCGCCGTTCGCGGATTCTGGTGACTGATCTCGACGAACAGTACGATCCGGCTCTCCGCGTGGCTCAGCCACGTCTTGAGGAAGTTCGTCCGCACCTCGCCCCCGGCGTCCCGCCAGTCGATGTGCGGGACGATCGCGAACAGCAGACCGTTCTGCACGGCGAGCAGCTTGCTGATGGCGCTGAACGCCTTGGGGACGTCGTCACCGGTGAACGTCGGGTCGAGCGACACCCCGGGGAACTCCCGCTCCAGCGTCTCGACGATCCGGTCGCGGATCGCCGTGTTGATCTCCGGGGTCTGCGCGAAGTCGCCCCGCCGGTCCCAGCTGACCTTGTCCCCGAGGTTCTCGTACCCCCCGGCCATCGCCACCACCGGCCGCACCAGGCCCTCGATGTACTCCTGCGCCCAGTGCACACACCGGTGGATGAGCGTGGTCTTGCCCATGCCCACCGGCCCGGTCACCACGACCAGATGCCCCCGGCGCGCCTCCGGGTCGAGCAGCCCGGGCAACTCCTCCTGGAGGCACTCCTCGAACAGGTCCAGCTGCTCCCGTGCGTGGTCGACGTCCACCCACTGGTGGACATGGCTCTCGTCCTTCCAGGGCACCAGCGGATGGTCGGCCTTCGGCCGCACGTGCGTCGCGGGCAGCCGGTCCCGGCTCTCCGGCACATACACACCGAAGGGGTTCGCGTTCTCCGTCTCGTCGAGCGGCCCGATCATTCGGCGCCCCCTGTCGTCCCGGATTGTGCCGAGCCGGGCCGCCGGGTGCGCCAACTCCAGTATGGGAAGGCGCGGTTGAGTTCGGGCAGGGCGCGCAGACAGCTCGCCACGGACGCGTGTTCCTCGTTCGCGATACGGGTGCGGGTCTCGTCGTCGAACAGGTAGGTGCCGCTCCTCGGCAACGGCTCGGCCAGCGGCAGCCCGTCGGCGATCCGCTCCGCCGCCGCGAGCCGGGCGGCGGGTCCTGGCACCCGGGAGAGCGCGGTGGTCAACGCCTCCCGCGCGGACCGCACCGCTGAGTGGTCCGCTCGGTCGTAGGACACTCCGTACGTGGCGAGGTACTCCCGTACGGCATCCCGGTACGCGTTCTCCGTCGTCCTCAACTCCAGCCGCAGCGAACGGCGTTCGGCCGAGCCGCGCTCGTAGGACTGGCCGACCAGGGTGAGCAGCGCACCCAGCAGAAGCAGGGGCAGCTGCTTGAGGGCGGTCATGAGCCAGCTGTCCTCGTCCGCCTTCCTGGCCTGCGCGGCCGTCCCCGGCGAGTCCGACTCGGCGGCCATCAGCGCGGTGCAGGCCCGCCCGAAGTCGTCGTCGTGGTCCTTGGCCCACTGCTCCGGCGTCACCTGCGCGTCGGCCTTCAGCAGCCCCAGCCGGACGGCCGCCGTGAGCAGGTCGGTGCGGTGGACCGGCGCGAGACAGTACACCAACTGGGCGTCCCGCTCAGGTGAGTTGGCGTCCCCGGCGGACACGGCGAAGGCCGGCCCGGCACCGGCGGCCAGCAGCAGGAGGGTGGCCCCGGTCACCGCGTGCCGTCGGCGGCCCGGGGGAGCGCAGCCCCGGGCACTCCGGTTCAGCGGGCGGGTGCCACCGCGTGGCACCCCTCGCACACCTGATCTCCTCGCCTGCCTCATCAGCGTCTCCCCCGTCCGGTACCGGCACTTCGTACGCCATTAGGTCTCGTACGTCTTGCATTCCCCACGGCCGCTGCCTGTCCCACATTTCCGGCAGCCGAACTCCGGCTACGCGACCGACTGTTCGTCCTCGGCATCCTGCTCGTACGGAGAGTGACGCTCACCTTCGGAGGAGAGTTCCCGCCGGGGCCGACGCGCCAGCAGCGCCTGTGAGGTGGCGTGCAGCAGGTTGACGGTGATCACGGCCGGGCCGACGATCGCGGCGGTGCCCGGGAAGTCGCGCTCCAGGGTCAGGGCGATCAGTACGGCCGTGATGCCGTTCTGCTGCCCGAGGCCCAGCGCGATCCGGTCGCCGCGCTCCAACCCCCGTACGAACAACGGCATCACGCCGAACGCCACCACCGCCTGCGCCGCGAACGCCGCCACGCCGAGCACGAAGCCCGGCCACAGCTCCACCCCGTGCGAGAGCAGCAGCCCGAGCGTCAGGAACGCGGCGAGGAAGGCGCCGCCGACCGCCCGGCCGACCGCCCTGTCGAGCACCCCGGCCCGCAGGACGAGCCCGGCCAGCGCCACCCCGAGCATCAGCTGGTTCAGCGCCGCGAGCACCAGCATCGCCCCGACGAGCAGTACGGCGCCGCCGGCCTTCGTGCGCCGGACCGCCGGCACGTCCGGCAACCGAGACACCGCACGCCGCCCGGCCCACCACAACAGCACCACGGCGACCAGGAGTACGGCGTTGAAGAGGAGCCCGGTCGCGTAGTCGCCGCCCGCGCCCCGGCTGATCTCGGGGGCGCCCTCGTGTCCGGCGGCCGTATAGGCGTACCCCGCCAGATACAGGGTCAGCAGGACCGTCATCGGGTCGTCGAACGAGGCCCACGCCGTCAGCAGCGACTGGGCGCGCGGCGACATCCGGCCCCTGCCGGTCAGGGCGGCGACCGACAGCGGGTCGATCTGCGCGACGGCGATGCCCAGCACCAGATACTCCGGCCGCCCGAACACCAGCATCATCGTGCCGGCGATCAGACCGGCCTTGAGGACCACTCCCAGGGTGACCGCGGCGACCACACCGCGCAGATCGGCACGCAGCGCCTTGAGATCGATCGAGTACGTGCTCCCGTACAGGCCGACCGCGAGCAGCAGCGCCGCCCCGAACACATAGGCACCGGAACCCGTCAGCGCCGAGACGTCCACCGCAAGACCGGCCAGTACTCCCAGGACCAGGAGGCCGGCACCGCCGAGCACGATGCCGGGGACCACCTCGGGGAGGCGTCGTACCGGCAGCTGTCGTAAACGGGTGCGCAGGGATGCCCGCATGGCCTCTTCCCCCCTCCGCTCCGGCCCCGCCCGGCGTCCGGCACGGCCGGATACGTTCTCCCGGCGGTGCGTGTGCGACCGCCGCGGGGCAGGTGAATGGTAGGGGCCACGGTGCCGGGGGAGAAGCCGAAGATCGGCCTTCCGCCGCGCCCGTCGACGACCCCTGGCCGGTACGCGACCCGACGGGCCGGCGACGCCGCCGTCCCGCCCTGTCCTCCTCCCCTTCACGATGCCCGGCCGCGGCCGTCCGCGAACCCGGCGCACCGCCCTGGCCGAAAGCCAACGTTCCTTTCCGGCAGGGTATTTGGCGCCCGTACACTCACCCGGTGACAAAGGTGACACGGGACGACGTCGCCAGACTCGCGGGAACTTCCAGCGCGGTTGTCAGTTACGTCGTCAACAATGGCCCACGGCCCGTATCCGCGGAGAAACGCAGACGCGTTCTCGAAGCGGTCAAAGAGCTCGGATACCGGCCCGACCGGGTGGCCCAGGCCATGGCCAGCCGTCGTACGGACCTCCTGGGACTGATCGTTCCGGACGCCCGTCAGCCATTTTTCGGGGAAATCACCCACGCGTTGGAACGCGCCGCCGCCGACCGGGGAAAAATGGTCCTCGTCGGCAACTCCGATTACCAGGAGGAGCGCGAAATCCATTACCTGCACGCCTTTTTGGGGATGCGGGTGTCGGCGCTGATCCTGGTCAGTCTCGGCCTCGGCGACCGGGCCGCCGCCGAGATCGACACCATGGACACCCGGGTCGTGCTGATGCACGAACGGTCCGCGTCCGTACGGAAGTTCGCCGTGGTCACGGACGACATCGAGGGTGCCCGGCTCGCCACCCGGCATCTCCTCCAGCACGGTCACACCGCCGTGGCCTGCCTCGGCGGGCCCGAGTCGGCGCCCCGGGCCGGCGATCCCGTCGCCGACCATGTCGAGGGCTGGCGCAAGGCGATGGCCGACGCCGGCCGTTCCACCGAGGGGCTCCTCTTCCGCGCCCCCTACAACCGGTACGGCACCTACGAGATCGCGCTGCGCCTGCTCGCCGCCCCCGGCAGGCCGACCGCCGTGTTCTGCTCGACGGACGACCAGGCGATCGGCCTGCTGCGGGCGGCCCGTGAACTGGGCGTGGACGTACCGGGCGAGCTGGCGGTGGCGGGCTTCGACGACGTCAAGGAGGCGGCGATGACCGACCCGCCGCTGACGACGGTCGCCTCCGACCGCCAGGCGATGGCCCGTACGGCGGTGGACATGGCACTCGACGCGGACCTGGACACGGTCACGCCCGGCGCCGGGACGGACCGCACCCGGCGCTTCCCGTCCCGCCTGGTCGTCCGCACGTCGTGCGGCTGCCCGGCCGCCTAGCCGCGGCAGCCGGGCCTCGTCGGCTCCGTCAGGCGTTCGGGTCGAACGAGATGCCCGACGGCAGGGCCTTGGTGAGGTGGGCGGCGAAGTTGGCGTCCTTGAGGCCGAAGTTGGCGCTGCCGAAGTCGTACGCGCTCAACTTGTCGCGCAGACCGGCCGGGTAGCCGTTCCAGCCGACCAGGTCCGGGTACTGCCAGGTGCCGTAGGCGTTCTCCGGCGGCTCGTCGTTCGAACCGGCGATCCGGAAGGTGTGGGTGCTCACCCCGTCCTTGTGGTAGACGATCTTGGGGTGGTTGCCGTCCCAGCGGACCGCGCTGGCGGCCTGGACCACGAAGTCACCGTGCGCGGACGTGGAGACGTACTTGGCCTGACCGTCCTGCACCCACACCACGACGTGCTCCCAGTCGTGCCGGTGGCCGCCGACCGTCGCCTGGTCCTTCTCGAAGTAGAGGGCGTACATGATCGCGCACCAGCCGTTGTTGCACTTCTCGCGCGAGTAGCCGTTGGTGTTGTCGAGGTCCGAGGTGTCGTGGCACTCGCCGCTGACCGAACCGGACGGGTTGAGACCGCCGTTGACCGTTCCGGTGGGACCGATGGCCGGCGTGGGGTAGCAGCCGTCGGTGTCGTAGTCGTAGGCCGGCTGCCAGGTGTTCTCCAGGGTGTCCGCGTTGGCGGGCAGGGCCGCCGGCGGGGCGGCGAAGGCGCTCCCGGGAACGGCGACGACCAGCGCGACGGCGCTGCCGAGGACCAGCGAGGCTCTGCGGACGCGCGAGGTGATCTTCACTGCGTGCTCCTGATGACCGTGGGGGTGGCGGGGGGAAGGCAACGGTCCGGTTGGCGTGCCCGGATCAAAGTTGCCCCGTCGCCCGACAGTCTGATCGTTGGCAGGTGTCACCGTGATGAAAACTCAACCAATAGTGCGGTTGGGGGAGTTGCGGCGCGCGGGGGCATGCGGCCTGAGACCCTCCGCTTCTCGGATGAACGGTTTCCGGCGGAATCGCGTCGTAGTCATAGGGGCAGGTCGCTGGGCGGTAGGCGCGTTCACTTGTACAGGGGGATCACCATGGCTTCGGTCCGATCGACGCGATTCCGGCTGTCGTCCGTCGTGCTGGTCGGGGGGCTGGTGTGCGCGGCCGTCGGCTGTGGCGGGAACTCCGGGGCCTCGGTGTCCGCACCGGCGCCGTCGTCCCCGTCGTCCTCGTTCTCGTCGTTCGCCGAGTCCTGGGAGGAACCCGCCGCGTACGCCTACACGTTGACGTCGAGCGAGGGGGAGCGCAGCCTCATCGGCACGTTCCGGGTGACGGTCCGGGACGGGAAGGTGACCAAGGCGGTCGGGCTCGACGAGAGCGGGCGGGCCGCCGTACAGCGGGCACCCGAGGAAGTGCCCACTATCGGCGGCCTGTTGGACCGGCTGGCCCGGGCCCACAAGGAGGGCGCGGACACGGCGGAGGCGGCGTACGCGCCCGACGGACACCCCGAACGCATCACCCTGGACCCGCTGAAGGACGCGATCGACGACGAGGAGTCGTACGTGATCAGCGACTACGAGCCGGCCGGGAACAAGAAGGCCACGGGAGCCCCGGAGACCACCGGGGCTTCAAGTGCTTCGGCGACTCAGCCCTGACCGGCGGTGCTCTCGGGGGTGGGCCCCTGGCTGGCGGCGCCGCCCTGACCGGAGCTGCCCTGGCTGCCCTGCACGCTCAGGTCCTCGATCGTGCCGCCCACCTTCTGGCGCAGCGGTTCCAGGAGCTTCGGGGCCGCGCTGATGACCCACTTGGTGCCGACCAGGTACTTGCCGCCGTACATGGCGGCGCTGTCCAGCCAGGTCAGCTTGTACTTCTCCTCGGGGAACGTGGTGATCAGATAGTCGCCCGGGGTGGTGTGGCAGACGCCCTCGCGCAGTTCGTCCGCGTCGGTGCGGATCTTCACCGTGCAGCCCGTCAGCTGGGCGATCACCTCGACCTTGGCGGGCGCGACCACGGCGGCGACGGGGGCGGGAGTCATGGACTCCGCCGCCTTCTTGTCCGCCTTGCCCGCCTTATCCGTCTTGCTCGTGTCCGAGGTGCAGGCCGTGGTCAGAGGGAGGACGACGGCCGTCAGAAGCGCGGCGAGCGCGACGGCCCTGCGGGGGAACGGTCGCCGGGTTTGCTGCTGGGACACTGCGCCTCTCCAGGTCGGGTGGTACGGCGGACGTACTACTCGACAGGAGATACGGACGGGCGGCGGACCGCGTTCACAGCCAGCCGTTGCGTTTGAAGCCGCGGTGGACGAAGAAGCAGGCGGTGGCGATGACGCCGAGGACGAGCGGGTAGCCGAAGCGCCAGTGCAGTTCGGGCATGTGCTCGAAGTTCATGCCGTAGACACCGCAGACCATCGTCGGTACGGCGATGATCGCGGCCCAGGCCGTGATCTTCCGCATGTCCTCGTTCTGGCCGACGGTGACCTGGGCGAGGTGGGCCTGGAGGATCGAGTCGAGCAGGGCGTCGAAGGCGTGGATCTGCTCGGTGGCGCGGATGAGGTGGTCGGCGACGTCCCGGAAGTAGGCCTGTATCGCCGGCTCGATGGAGGGCATCGGCTCGGTGGCCAGTGTCTGGAGGGGGCGGGCGAGGGGGACCACCGCCCGCTTCAGTTCGAGGAGTTCGCGCTTGAGCTGGTAGATACGGCCGGCGTCGGCGGTGCGCGGGCTCTGTGGGGAGAAGACGTCCGACTCGACCTGGTCGATGTCGTCCTGGACGGCGTCCGTGACCTGCAGATAGTCGTCCACGACATGGTCGGCGACGGCGTGCAGCACGGCGGCCGGGCCCTGGCCGAGCTGCTCCGGGTCGGCCTCCAGGTCCTCGCGCAGGGGGCCGAGGGAGCCGTGCCTGCCGTGGCGGACGGTGACGACGAAGTCGGGGCCGGCGAAGACCATGATCTCGCCGGTGGTGACGACCTCGCTGGTCGCGGTGAGTTCCTCGTGCTCGACGTAGCAGACCGTCTTGAACACGGCGAACAGGATGTCGCCGTACCGCTCCACCTTGGGGCGCTGATGGGCCTGGACGGCGTCCTCGACGGCGAGCGGATGCAGGCCGAACAGCTCGGCGACGCGGGCGAACTCCGTCTGGGAGGGTTCGTGCAGACCGAGCCAGACGAAGCCGCGGTTGTGCTTGCGGACGCGGGCGACGGACTCCTCGACGGTCGGGGCGGTGTCCTGGCGCACACCGTCCCGGTAGATCACACAGTTGACGACGGCCGAGCCGAGCGGCGAACGGGCGGGATGACTGAGGTCCACCCGCCGCCGCGCACGCCGAGCCAGGCGGGCCACTTTACGCAGGCTGCCGACCATCGACATGCGGGTGCTCCTTGATTGGGTCCGGACAGTGTGCCAGGTGCGGGTAAAGGGGTGGTCAGGGGAGTGATCTCGCCCCCGCCGCCCCTACCCGTTCCCATCCCTGGGGGCTGCGCCCCCAGACCCCCGCTGTCGGCCCTGAACGGGCCTTGTCCTCAAACGCCGGACGGGCTGAGTGGGGGCGCGGGCCGGTGCTGAAAGACCGTGCTCAGCTCACCCTTTGCCCCACCCGCCCCCGCCGCTTCCGCGGCACAGGCGGTACGTCTTCAGCGCCGGCCGGGGCATTTCAGCCCGTCCGGCGTTTGAGGACGAGGCCGTTCAGGCCGAT
>NZ_JBSFDA010000075.1:0-47464 GCF_053593675.1 Streptomyces sp. NPDC002156
CGCATCAGCGTGCTCTTCGCGATGCTCCGCGACGGCACCTTCTACGAACACCGAACCCCCCGCCTCGCTTGACGAAAGACATAGAGGCACCCCCCGCCGGCAGTGGACGCAGGTACCGTCCGTGCGACGCAGCCAGGCCACACCCACCCGGTCACCGAGCGCGAAACCGCGCACGGCCGGTCCGGCCCCGGCCACCACGCCCACCACCTCGTGCCCGGGCGTCACCCCGGGCCGGTGCACGGGCAGATCCCCCTCGGCGACATGCAGATCGGTCCGGCACACCCCGCACGCGCGCACACGCACCAGCAGTTCGTCGGCGCCGGGCACCGGGACCGGCCTCTCGACCAGCCGCAACGGCCCCTGCCCGGGCCCCACCGGGCCGGGCCGCTCCACCGCCCACGCACGCATCGTCCCGTCGGCCATGCCTTCCAGTCTGTAACAGCCCGGGTCGCTCGGCGCGCGCCTCGGCCGAAGCCTGACTAGCGTGAGAATTCGGACCACCCGACGAGACCGGAGAGGCCGGAATCATGGCCGTGCAACCTGAGGGAACCCCCTGTTGGGCCGACGCGATGTTCAGCGATGTCGAGGGAGCCAAGAACTTCTACGGCGAGGTGCTGGGCTGGACCTTCGGCGAGTCGTCGTCGGAGTTCGGCAACTACACGCAGGCCTACGCCGACGGCAAGGCGGTCGCCGCCGTCGTCCCGCCCATGCCCGGGCAGGAAGGGCAGTCCGCGTGGTGTCTGTATATCGCCTCGCCGGACGCCGCCGCCACCGCCTCCAAGATCCGTGAGAACGGCGGCGAGCTGCTGATGGAGCCGATGCAGGTGGGCGAGTTCGGCACCATGTGCCTGGCCCGCGACCCCGGCGGCGTCGTCTTCGGCGTCTGGCAGGCCGGTACCCACGAAGGCTTCGAAGCGGGAGCGGAACAGGCCGGCGCCTATTGCTGGGCCGAGGTCTTCACACGCGAGGTGGAGAAGTCGGACACCTTCTTCCCGGCCGTCTTCGGCTACTCGGCGAAGCAGATGCAGGACGACGCCATCGACTTCCGTATGTACGACCTGGGCGAGAACACCGTCCTGGGCCGGATGCGGATGACGGACGACTTCCCGCCCCAGATGCCGCCGTACATCAACGTCTACTTCAGCGTCGCCAACTGCGACGACGCCGTCGCCACCGCCACCAAGCTCGGCGGAGTGCTGCGCTTCGGACCCATGGACAGCCCCTTCGGCCGGTTCGCCGCCCTGAGCGACCCGCAGGGCGCCAACTTCTCCATCATCGACCTGACGACGACGGCCGGTGAGATGCCCAAGTCGACGGACGTGGGCTGACGGAGGCACCCGACGGGGCGGCTGGGGGCCCGGTTCGCGCATGGCATGATCGAGCGCATGCGTGAACGAGTGGTGGCCGCCTGCGACGGGGCCTCGAAGGGAAATCCGGGACCGGCGGGCTGGGCCTGGGTGGTGGCCGACGGCTCGGAGAGCCCCGCTCGCTGGGAGGCCGGGCCGCTCGGCAGAGCCACGAACAACGTCGCCGAACTCACCGCTCTGGAACGCCTGTTGACGGCCGTCGCCCCGGACGTACCGCTGGAGATCCGCATGGACTCCCAGTACGCGATGAAGGCCGTCACCACCTGGCTGCCCGGCTGGAAGCGTAAGGGCTGGAAGACGTCCGCCGGCAAGCCGGTCGCCAACCAGGAACTCGTCGTCCGTATCGACGAACTCCTCGACGGCCGCTCCGTCGAGTTCCGCTACGTCCCCGCCCACCAGGTCGACGGTGACAAGCTCAACGACTTCGCCGACCGCGCCGCCAGCCAGGCCGCGATCGTCCAGCAGTCGGCAGGCAGCGACCTCGGCTCCCCGGAACCCCCGGCCTCGCCGGACACCCCACGCTCGACGCCCAAGAAGACGTCAGGCACGAAGACGTCCCGGCCGCGCAGCGCCAACTCCTCCAACAACCGCACCCTCAAGGCGAAGTTCCCGGGCCGCTGCGTCTGCGGCCGCGCCTACGCGGCAGGCGAAACGATCGCCAAGAACCCGCAGGGCTGGGGCCACCCGGAGTGCCGCACAGCAGAGGCCCCCTGAGGCGCCCCGCAGGGGCAGCCTCCCAGGGGCGCGGGGAACTGCGCGACCAGCCCCCACCGGCCCGCAGCCGACGAACCACACATTCCGCACCCCCACACCCTGCTACTCTCCGACGCGAACTGACCACCTTCTGTAATCGCTAGGGGTGTGTGTGAAGGTCGCCTGTGTCGGAGGCGGGCCCGCCGGCCTGTACCTCTCGATCCTGATGAAGCTCCAGGATCCGTCCCACGACATCACCGTGTACGAGCGCGACCCGGCGGGCTCGACCTACGGCTGGGGCGTCACCTACTGGCAGGGACTGCTCGACAAGCTCCACGAGCACGACCGCGACTCCGCGCGGGCCGTCGCCGACGCCTCGGTGTCCTGGAACCACGGAGTGGCCCACGTGGGCGACAGCGCGACCCGGCACCCCGGCGACGAGGGCTTCGGCATCGGCCGCCACAAGCTCCTCGACATCCTCGCCGACCGGGCCCGACAACTGGGCGTACGGCTGGAGTTCGAGCACGGCATCACCGACGCAGCCGAACTCGCCGACGCCGACCTCGTCGTGGCCGCCGACGGCGTCAACAGCGCGCTGCGCGAACAGCACTCCGAACACTTCGGCGCCGGGCTACGAGCCGGACGCAACCGGTACATCTGGCTCGGCACCACCAAAGTCTTCGACGCGTTCACCTTCGCCTTCAAGGAGACGGAGCACGGCTGGATCTGGTGCTACGGCTACGGCTACAGCCAGGACCACAGCACCTGCGTCGTCGAATGCTCCCCCGAGACCTGGACCGGCCTCGGCCTCGACCGGGCGAACGAGGCCGACGGTCTCGCCCAGTTGGAGAAGCTCTTCGCCGACGTGCTGGACGGCAACCCCCTGATCGGCCGTTCCGCCGCCGACGGCGCCGCCCAGTGGCTCAACTTCCGCACGCTCACCAACCGCACCTGGCAGCACGGCAACCTCGTCCTGCTCGGCGACGCCGCCCACACCACGCACTACTCCATCGGCGCCGGGACCACCCTCGCCCTGGAGGACGCCATCGCCTTGGCCGACGCCCTCCGCACGCACGCCGAACTCCCCACGGCCCTCACCGCGTACGAGAACCAGCGCAAGTCGGAACTGCTCTCCATCCAGAGCGCGGCCCGCTACAGCGCCCAGTGGTACGAGAACCTGCCGCGCTACATCCGGCTGCCCCCGGCCCGTATGTTCGCCCTGCTCGGCCAGCGTCACTCGCCGCTCCTGCCGTACGTGCCGCCCCAGCTGTACTACGGCATCGACCGGGCGGCGGGGCGCCTCGAAGCGCTGCGCCGGTTCAAGCGCTGGCTCGGGCCGAAGCTCGCCCGTACCGCGCAGAGCCGGGTGCTGGCCTCCCGTACCCGCGAAGAGGCCGAGATCTCCGGAAAATAGCCTGGTCACGGCCGCTGTTATTGGGTGAATGGCGATTCACCGCTATGGTGAATCGCCATTCACCCCATTTTTTTGTCGCGCAGAGCGGCCGGCCGCTGGAGTACCGATGGACCAGCCTGTCCCGACATCCGACCGGTCGTCCGGCCCGTCGGCCGCGCCTCCGCGGAGCCTGCGCGAGCGGATGACCGTTCCGGCGCTGGCGTTCGGCGGGATGCTCTACGCGGTCCAGCAGACCGTCGTCATCCCGCTCCTGCCCGATCTGCCCCGGCTGACCGGCGCCTCGCCCGGCGCGGTCTCCTGGATGGTGACCGCGACCCTGCTGTCCGGCGCCGTCCTCACCCCGGTACTGGGACGGGCCGGCGACATGTACGGCAAGCGGCGGGTGCTCATCGCGGGCCTCGGGCTGATGGTCGTCGGCTCGGTCATGTGCGCCCTGTCGTCGCACATCGGGGTGCTCATCACCGCCCGCGCCCTCCAGGGCGCCGCCTCCGCCGTCGTACCGCTCTCGATCAGCATCCTGCGCGACGAACTGCCGCCGGAGCGTACGGGGAGCGCGGTCGCGCTGATGAGCGCCACCGTCGGGATCGGCGCGGCCCTGGGGCTGCCGCTCGCCGCGCTGATCGTCCAGTACGCGGACTGGCACGTCATGTTCTGGGCCACCGCCGGGCTGGGCGCCTCGGGCGTGATGGCTGTGTGGTGGGCGGTGCGCGAGTCGCCCGTCCGGGAACCGGGGCGCTTCGACGTCGTGGGCGCGCTGGGGCTGGCCGTAGGGCTGGTGTGTCTGCTCCTCGGGATCGTCGAGGGCGGCGAGTGGGGCTGGAGCAGCCCGCGCATCCTGGGACTGTTCCTCGGCGCGGTCGGGGTGCTCGGCCTGTGGTGGTGGCAGCAACTGCGCGCCCGGGAGCCCCTGGTGGACCTGCGGCTGGTGGCCAGGCCCCGGGTCGGGCTGTCCCATGTCGCCGCCCTGCTGACCGGGTTCGCCTTCTACTCCAACTCCCTGGTCACGGCCCAGCTGGTGCAGGCGCCCGAGGCCACCGGGTACGGGCTCGGCCTGTCCATCGTCGAGACGGGCCTCGTCCTGCTGCCCGGCGGCATTGTCATGCTGGTGTTCTCGCCCGTCTCCGCCCGCGTCTCGACGACGTACGGGCCGCGCGTCACCCTGGTCATCGGCACGGCGGTCATCGCGCTCGGCTACGTCGTGCGCATCGCGGACAGCCGCGACCTGTGGATGATCATCGTGGGCGCCTCGGTCGTCGGTCTGGGCACCACCTTCGCGTACTCGGCCCTGCCCACGCTGATCCTGCGGGCCGTACCGCCCGGCCAGACCGCCTCCGCCAACGGCGTCAACGTCCTCATGCGCACGGTCGGCCAGGCCATGTGCAGTGCCGCGGTCGTCGCCGTGCTGGTACGCCACACAAGCCCGGTCGCCGGTACGCCGGTGCCCACCCTGCACGGCTATCTGCTGGCGTTCGGGATGGCGGGCGTCGTCGCCCTGCTGGCCTGCACGGCGGCCCTCACCATCCCCGGCGACCCGGTCACCGGCGGCCCCCGGCGCGCCCGTGGCCGCACCAAGGGAGTCCGGGACGGGGCGATGGAGGGAGCATGAGTGCCGTGCGTACCCCACCGACGACCGACACCGGCACTGAATCCTCATCCTCCCCGGGGGCGACCCCGCGCAGGGACGCGGAACAGACGAAGGCCGCCATCCTGCGCGCCGCCCGTCATCTCCTCGCCCGCTACGCCCAAGCGGACATCACGCTCAAGGCGGTCGCCGAACGCGCCGGTGTCAGCCCGCCGTTGATCCTCAAGTACTTCGGCAACAAGGACGCCCTCTTCACCCGAGTGATGTCCTTCGACCAGGACGCCGAAGCCCTGCTGGACGCCCCCCTCGACGGCCTCGGCCGCCACATGGTCCGCCTGCTCCTCACCGGCCAGTCCGAGCGCGGCGTCGACCCCGTCCTGCGGATCGTCTTCGCCCCCCTCCAGGGCGACCGCGGCGACATCATGCGCGCCAACTTCCGCACCCAGGTGAGCGAGCGCCTCGCCGCCCGCCTCACCGGCCCCGAACCGGGCCTGCGCGCCGAACTGGCCGTCGGCACGCTGCTCGGCCTGGGAGTCATGTACGGCATCGCCCGGGGAACGCATCTGCGGGAGGCAACGATCGACGACATCGTGGACCGGTACGCGCCCACCGTGCAGGCCCTGCTGACCCCTTGACGGAGCGTCAGCGCAACAGCCGGTCGAGGAACGCGTTCCCGAACACCCGGTGCGGGTCGAGCCGGTCCAGGGTCCCGACGGCCTGCTGCCACACGCCGTCCCCGTAGGAGGCAGGTACGGCCGTCCCGATGACCTCCTCGTCGCTCCACGCAGCCGTGTCCGTGTACCCCCACCCCTTCGACCACTCGACCCTGGTCAGCGCGTGCCCGCCGTCGTACGTCCCGAGCAGGAACTGTTCGAGTTCGCGGAAGAACGCCTCCGCGTACGGAGTCCCGGGCAGCGTCAGGACGTCCAGCCAGACGGCGGTGTCCCACTCGGGGTGCCCGTCGACGGGGCGCAGCGCGGACAGCAGCGGGGCCCGGGCGCCGGCCGAGTCGGTGTCGCCCGGCCGGTCGAGGCCGGTGGCGCGGATCTCGACGGTGCCGTTGACCGGGAAGCGGCCCAGGGCGGCGTACGCGGCGAGGCGTTCCCGGTAGAACGCGGTGAACTCGGCGATCACGCGCTGCACTTGGTCCCGGCTGGTCAGCACCGCGTAGCCGTTCGCGGTCACTCGGAGAGTCGTCGGCTTGACGTACAGCAGCGTGTTCTTCGACGGCCCCCAGATGTCCGCCGACAGCGTCGCCACCAGCCCGAGCGCGGCCACGTCCAGCTGTGCGTTGCCGAGGACCGGCGCGAGATACCAGGCACCGTCGGCCAGGATCCGCCCGACGAGGTCCGCCACCAGGGTCGGGACGTTGTCGGAGAAGGGGTAGTTGTACGGCGACGACACGCGCCGTGAGGTGAGCGGTCTGGTCGGGGCGACGCTCCACACCTTCAGCCACGGGAACTCGGTGAAGGCGAACCAGATCGTCTCCACCCGCCCGGCCTCGTCGAGGAAGCTCGCGAAGGTACGCGCGCCGGAGTCGCCGCCGGGTGCCGCGAACAGCTCGGACGCCGGAATGTCCGTACGGCTGACGCAGCGCAGGTTCGCGTTGGCCCCCACCCGCAGCACGACCTCGACGACCAGGGACCGGCCGAGGTGGGTGAGGAGCGCCGCACAGTCCGCCTCGTCGCGGTCGAACGTCCGCAGGACATAGGCGTCGGCGTCCTCGTCCCACACCACCGCCGTCAGCGACAGCACCAGGTTGCTGAGCGAGCCATACGTGTGACCGGGCTGCCGGGCCTCCCCGTCGGCCGGTACGGCGGTGCCGTGGGCGTCGACGGCCAGCGCGCCGCCCAGGGTCAGGTCGCCGGGCGCGGGCGCGGCGGTGACCCCGAGTCCGTGCTGCTCCAGGTGGGTGAGCAGGGCCTCCAGGGTGATCCCGGTGCCGGCGCGTACGGCGGCGGGGCCGGTCGACTCCAGGGCGATCCCGGTGAGATGGGGAGCGGTGTCGATCAGGAGCACGGGTGCGTCGGACTCCGTACCGTCGGTGATCGTCAGCGGCGACCAGCCGTGCGCGGAGCCCCGGGCACGGACCGTCCAGCCGTGCTGCCAGGCCCAGTTGACGACGTCGACCACCTGGCCGGGGTCGGCCGGCGCGCATGCCCACAGGCCGTCGGCGGTGATCTCGCCGACCCAGTTGCGATAGCCGGAGCGGTAGGGGGTGACTTCCGCCGGGAAGTCGGGCAGCTCGGCGGCGGCGACGGCCGGATCGGCCGCGATCGCCACGAGGGCGAGGGAGGCCGCGCCGAGGAGGAAGCCCCGGCGTGCCAGGTGATCAGTCATCCGGTCACGCTAAAGGGTGACCGGAACGAGTTAGTTGCCGCTTTCATCAATTCACTCGTGTGGGTGACGTCTGGCCCTGTCCGCAGGCAGGCCGGACGGATGACAGACTGACGCCATGGACGAGCGTGTAATCGGTAGGTCGGGTCAGCGGGTGTCGGTCATCGGCCTCGGAACGTGGCAGTTGGGTGCCGACTGGGGCGACGTGGAGGACAAGGACGCCCTCGCGGTGCTGGACGCGGCGGTCGAGTCGGGAGTGACCTTCTTCGACACCGCCGACGTGTACGGCGACGGGCGCAGCGAACAGACCATCGCCACCTTCCTGCGCGGCAGGCCCGAGCTGGACATCCTGGTCGCGACGAAGATGGGCCGCCGGGTCGACCAGATCCCCGAGAACTACGTCCTCGACAACTTCCGCGCCTGGAACGACCGTTCGCGGCGCAACCTCGGCGTCGACCGGATCGACCTGGTCCAGCTGCACTGCCCGCCGACCCCGGTCTACTCCTCCGACGAGGTCTTCGACGCCCTGGACACCCTGGTCGACGAGGGGCGCATCGCGCGGTACGGCGTCAGCGTCGAGACCTGCGAGGAGGCGCTCACCGCGATCGCCCGCCCGGGCGTGACCAGCGTGCAGATCATCCTCAACGCGTTCCGCATGAAGCCCCTCGCCGAGGTGCTCCCGGCCGCCGAGAAGGCGGGCGTCGGCATCATCGCCCGGGTCCCGCTCGCCTCGGGCCTGCTGTCGGGCAAGTACACCAAGGACACGGTGTTCCCCGAGAACGACCACCGCACCTACAACCGGCACGGCGAGTCCTTCGACCAGGGCGAGACCTTCTCCGGCGTCGACTACGCGACCGGCGTCGAGGCGGCGGCCGAGTTCTCCGCCCTCGCCCCGGAGGGGTACACCCCGGCCCAGCTGGCGCTGCGCTGGATCCTTCAGCAGCCGGGTGTGACCACGGTGATCCCGGGCGCCCGCTCGGCCGAGCAGGCCCTCGCCAACGCGGCGACCGCCGCCCTGCCGCCGCTGTCGCAGGAGACGCTCACCGCGATCCAGGACCTCTACGACCGCCGGATCAAGGCGCAGGTGGAGAGCCGCTGGTAGCAGGCGGACGTATGCGTGTCACGGCTCCAGGAGCAGCTGCCGTTGCTGCTCCTGGTCGCCGGAGACGCTGCCCCGGTCGTGGGCGGTGAACGTACCGGTGAGGGTGGCGCCCGCGCAGCGGACGGCCTCGGGCGTGCCCTGCACGGTGACCGTCACGGGCGCCGACAGCGGCTCGTGCTTCGGATGACCGGGCGCGTGCGACTCCGTACCGACCGTGAACGCGGCCGTGTGCACCGTGGAGTGCCCGTCGTCGTCCCCCGGGAACTCGTCCGCCGGTCCGAAGGCCGACTCCAGGGCCCGTACGACCGTCTGCGCGTCGGCGGCGTTGCCGCCGCTGACCGTGAGGGTGAGCTGTGTTCCGGACATGGCCGGACCTCCTCCACTGTGGCCACCGTGGTGCACCTCGGGTAACCATCCAGCCGATCATCCAAACCGCCCGGCCGGGATCTGATCGAACCGCGCTCGACGGGGCACTCGGAGCCGAGAGACACGTCAGGACGCGGATGCCGGGAGGAACCATGTCGGACACCGACGGTGAGGGCGGCACGCTCGACCGGGGGCGGGAAGAGACCGAGGAGGAGCGCGCCGACCGCAGGTGGGGCGAGCTGATCCAGGAGGTCCGGGTGGCCCAGACGGGTGTGCAGATCCTGTTCGGCTTCCTGCTGACCGTCGTGTTCACCCCGCGCTACGAGCAACTGGGCGACACGGAGCACACGATCTACATCGTCACCGTCGTCCTGGGCGCCGCCGCCACCGGCGCCCTGATCGGACCGGTCGCCCTGCACCGGATCGTCTCCGGCCGCCAGGTGAAACCCGAGGCCGTGCAATGGGCCTCACGGCTGACCCTCGCCGGTCTGGTGCTGTTGTTCGCGACGATGATCTCCGCGCTGCTGCTGGTCCTCCGGGTGGCCACCCACAACGACTTCGTGCCCTGGCTGGTCGCGGGCGTCGTCGTCTGGTACCTGGCCTGCTGGGTCGCGGTGCCGATGTGGACGCGCCACCGCTACACCGAGGACTGAGCACGCACCGCCGCGAGCTGCCGGTCGTGGACGCGGCTCAGCACGAGCAGCGAGACGGTCGCCCCGATCAGCGCGCAGAACATGTCCCACTGCGTGTCCCACACATCGCCCTGCGTGGCCAGGAAGTCGTCGGCCGCGGCGCCGCCGATCACCGCCGCAGCCCACTCGAACATCTCGAACACCGCGCTGAAGGCGAGACAGGCGCACACGGTCAGCGGCGCGAGCCAGCGGCTGCCGCGCAGCGGTGACGTACGGCTCAGCAGCTCCCGTACGAGAATCGCCGGCACGAAGCCCTGCATGAGGTGGCCGAGCCGGTCGTACGGATTGCGGTCGAGGCCGAACGTGTCGCGCGCCCAGTCGCCGAGCGGAACCTGCGCGTAGGTGTAGTGGCCGCCGACCATCAGGACGAGCGCGTGCAGGGCGAGCAGACAGCACAGCAGGTTCGTGAGCGGGAAGCGCCGCCAGGTCAGGACGATCAAGGGCAGTCCGGCCAGGATCCAGACCGTCTCCAGGAACCAGGTCATCAGGTCGTGCGGCTGCCACACCGACACCGCGAGTCCGACGGCCACCAGCCCGGCGAGCAGCACGGGAAGGTGCCGTCGCGGGGCGCCGGTGGCCGCCGGGAGGGTGGGGGAGAGGGTGTCGACTGCGGGCATCGGGACGCTCCTTGTGGTGGGAGCATCATCGTGGGGGAGCGGCCCGGTCCCGGGCATGAGTACGAGTACTCAGCCCGGAGCGCCCCAAGTCCCTACGCGGGTGCGGTGCGTGACGCGCGCAGCGCCGAGATGCACGAGGAGATGGCCTCCTGGAGTTCCTCCAGTTGCTGGACCATGTCGTCCTCGGCGAACTCCTCGACGTCGTCGAAGGTCAGTTCCTCGAACGCCTTCGTCGCCTTCGACAGGCTGCTGTAGAACTTCGTCCGCCGTTCCTGGACACGCAGTTCGGGGTCGGCCTCGACGGCCTCGACGACGAGGCTCTTGAGGGTGTCGTAGGCCTCGCTCGCCCACTCGCCGGTGTCCTCGTCCTCGTCCAGCTCGTCGAGGAGGGAGAGGTGACGCTCCGCCTCCTGGCGCAGGTCGACGGGCGCGTCGATGGTCTGCCCGGCGGGCGTCTTGACCTGGCCGGACTCGGCGATCTGGCGGACGTATCCGACCCGGTCGGCCGAGCGGGACTCGGTCGCGACGGCCTTCTTCAGGTCGTCGGTGCGGACGATGTCGCGCGCCAGCTCGGCCTGGAGATCCGGGTCCTCCTTGATCCGGTCGAGCAGGGCGTGCCGGGCGGCGCGGGCCGTCGAGGGGTCCGCCATGATCGCGGCCCGCAGCGCGGTCGGGTTCTCCGCGACCTCCAGCGCCTTCGTCGGCCGGATGCCCTCGGCCTCGGCGGCCTCCGTGATGGCGGTGCCGCGCTCCGAACCGGCGCTGGAACGTGAGCTGTAGTACGTGAGCCACAGGTCGTAGCCCGGGAGTTCGACGTCCTGGCCCGGCGCCAGTGCCTCGAAGTGCGGGACGACACCGTCGTCGGCGGCCTTGTCCCAGGCCTTGTAGTAGCGCATGACCCGCTCGGGCGAGCAGTCGGCGAGCCCGGCGAACTCCTTGGCGGAGACCTTCGGCGTCTCCCCGGCGGACTCACCGCCGGGCCGCACGCTGCGCGCCACCTTCAGCCCGAAGGTCCAGCCCCCGGTCCGCGCGTAGGCCCCGAACTCCTGCGCGTCACGCGCCACGAGCGGAGACACGTCGAGGTCGACGGAGGCCTCGGAGGAAACGTTGTCGGGCTCGGCGGCCGGCTCCGACCAGTCGGACCCGTCGAACTCCTCGGACACGGGGGACACCTCCGGTGTCTCGGACGGCTCGGGCATCTCCGATGCTTCGGACGGGGCGATCGCTACGGTCACAGGTGACTCTCCCGGGCAAGGCTGGACGGACTGCGAAGGTGCAGACAGGCAGCCTATATGCGCTCATTGACGCTGCTTCGGCAGACCGGGCCCGACCCGGATCCCGGCCTGTCACCGGGCTCGCACACCCGGTGGTCGACACGTGTCCCCAGCCATGGCTGAACGCGGCTCACTCTCTGAAGGTCCGCAGGAAGGTGTTCAGCGCCTGCCGGTTGGCGGTGTCGTTCCAGTCGGCGGCGGGTGTCGTCCAGCGCAGCGAGTAGCCCGTGTTCTGGCCGGTGAGGAAGCCCCGGCCGAACGTACGGATCCGGATGCCCTCGAAGTCGGACGTCCACTCCATGTCGGCGGCGCTCCGGCCACGATAGTTCGTCGCCCGGATCTCGCCGATTCGCTGGAAGCCGATGCCCGCCGCGATCAGACCGGGCTGGACGTCGTCGCGCCACACGGCGACCGGGTCGGCCCGGAGCGCCTCGCTGTAGGTGACGGTCAGCGTGCGCGGGTCGTCGTCGGCGCCGAACACGATGCGATAGGCGATGTTGCCGGGGGAGATGTCCTCGCTCAGCCGCTTCCAGCCCTGGGGAAGCGCGACGGAGAACCCCTCCGGGGCGTTGTACACCCGGAACCCGGCGGGCAGCGCGTTGGCGTCGGTGGCGGGGCCCGAGGCGGTGGGCGTGGGCGAGGGCTCGGGGGACGTGGCCGGGGCCGACGGCGACGGTGAGACCGCTCCTGAGGCGGTGGCGCTCGGCTCGGGGGGCTGCTCGGGGAGGGCGGTGTTCCCGCCGGCGGAGGAGGCCGACGGGGCCGGGGCGGCGACCGAGGGGCTGGTGTCCGTGCCGGACGCGGAGACATTGAGGCCGGGCAGGTTGTCCGTCGTGGCGAGGACCGCGACGGTGACCGTGACGGCGGCCAGGGCCGTACCGGCGACGGCGAGCTTGTTCGTGCCGCGTCTGTTCCAGGTCCGGCCGGCCCGCCGCGCGGCACCGGCACAGGCGCCGCGCAGCCGGGCGGAGGGCATCGGCTCGTCCGAGGTGTCGGGGTCCTCCCTGATGACCCGGACCAGGGCGTCCCGCACCACCGGAGCGGTCAGCCGTTCCCGGGCGTTCTTGCGCAGCAGCCCCGTGATGGCCTGGGTGAGGGGACCGGAACGCACCGGGCTGCGCAGCGGCAGCCGGTCGACCGCCTTGAGCGTGGCGTCGGGCCGACCCCGGTCACGGAACGGCGGCCGCCCCTCGGCCATCGCGTAGAGGATCGCGCCGAGCGCCCACAGGTCGGCCGACGGCTCGGCGCGCGCCCCGTGGGCCTGCTCGGGCGAGGCGTACGCGGGTGCGCCGACCCGGGACGCGGAGGTGGCGCCGGCCAGGCCGAAGCCGGTCACCACGACCGGGCCCTGGTCCCGCACGAACACCTGGCCGGGGCTGAGTTCGCCGTGCACGATGCCCTCGCGGTGCGCCGCGTCCAGCACGTCGAGCACTTCGAGCGTGATGCGCGCCGCCCGTACGTAGTTGAACGTGCCCTGCCGCTCCAGGAGTTCGCTGAGCGGCGTGCCGTCGATCCACTCGGCGACCGTCCACAGCGTGCCGAACTCCTCGACCACGTCGATCACGGCGCCCACCCGCCCGGGCAGCACCAGCCCGAGGATCTCGGACGCGCGCATCACCCGGGCGATGGTCCGGCGGGCGGTCTGCTCCCGGGGATCGGGCGGGAGTTGGATCTGGGTCAGGACGACCGGGCGCTCGGATGCGGTGTCCTCGCCGTACCAGGAGACCCGGTTCGTTTCGCGATGGACGACATCGAGGAGTCGGTACCTGCCGGCCACCAACTCGTGTGTGGAGACGTGCGCCTTGACCATGGCCATCCCTCGCTGAACCCCTGGCTCTCACCTTTCCCACAGGTACGACGGGTGCGACGGGGTGTGTTCAATTATTCGGCAACTCCTGGGCCCGATTCCCCTTTTATTCATCTGCGCCGAGCACGTGTGCGAAGAATTGGGTGAATTCACTGGACCTGAGGTGTCGGCCTGTACACGATCTCGCCACGTGATCTCCCGCACAGCCCCGCCGTCGTCAGTGCTGCTGGGGTTTCTGCGGGGTCGCCTCGCTCGGGCGTACGACGACGAACCCCTCGCCCTGGAGCATCAGTTGGGCGGCCTCGCCGGAACCGCCGCGGATCATCGAGCCGAAGGACTGCGAACGGTGCAGCGACGTCTGGAGGCCGGCCGACCAGCCGACGACGGCGTCCGTGTCGACGTACACCGGATACTGCGGCGAGACCGGGATCACCAGCGGACTGCCCTCGCAGACCAGGCCGAGCTTCCCCTGCCCGGTGAAGACACTGTTGAACAGGCCCCCGCCGCTGATCCCCGCCCCCTTCACGGTCTTGATCTCGTACGTCAGCGACGCGTCGAAGCACAGCACGTTGCGGCCGTTGACCGTGAAGACGTCACCCGGGTCGATCTCGACGATGAAACAGCTCTGCGCCTCGTGCGCGAACCACGCCTCGCCCTGCCCGCGCACCGCCATCAGGGGCAGCCCCTCACCCGTGACGGCACGCTTCAGCATGCCGCCGACGCCCTGCCCCTTGCGCTCGAACTGGAGGTTGCCGCGGAAGGCGATCATCGCGCCCTGGCGGGCCAACATCTCCCCGTTGACCGCGTACTTGATGGACTTGGCGTTCTCGACGGTCATCCCGGGCGCTGTGGCCGGCTGGACCATGTACTGACTGGAAAAGAGGTCACCCTTCATGGGGGCATCGTGTCCCGCAGGGTGCCGTTCCGCCAGGAGAACGCGCGGAACGGAGAGAATCCGGGGGAGTGACGCGGCCGGAAGCGCCCCCTTGCGCATCGGACGACCCCCTGTCAGCAGGGTGGTGACGCTACGTTGTAGGGCAGGGCCAACTACGTTCCGCCACAAGGAGGTTGCCCGGTGACGCAGGACTCGTCCGCCCTCGGCACACAGACGCCGGAGAAGATCGACACCACGGTGCCGCACTCCGCCCGGATCTGGAACTACTGGCTCGGCGGCAAGGACAACTACCCGGTCGACCACGAGGCGGGCGACGCCTTCCGGGAGATCTTCCCCGGCATCACCGACCTCGCCAGTGACTCCCGCGCCTTCCTCGGCCGGGCCGTGCGCCATCTGGCGGGCGAGGTCGGGATAAGGCAGTTTCTGGACATCGGCACGGGCCTGCCCACGGCGGACAACACCCACGAGATCGCCCAGCGGGTCGCCCCCGACGCCCGCATCGTCTACGTGGACAACGACCCCCTGGTCCTCACCCATGCCGCGGCCCTGCTCACCAGCGCGCCCGAGGGCGTGACCGGCTACATCGACGCCGATCTGCACGACCCGGACGCCGTACTCCGGGAAGCGGCACGGACCTTGGACCTCAGCCGGCCGGTGGCGCTCACGCTGATGCAGGTCAGCGGGCACATCGCCGACTACGACGAGGCACGGGCCATCGTCCGCGCGCTGATGGACGCGCTGCCGCCGGGCAGTTGGTTCGCCTTCAACGACAGCGTGGACACCAACAAGGCCAACGTCGAGGCCACCCGGCTCTACAACGAGAGCGGAGCCGTGCCCTACTACCTGAGGAGCCCGCAGCAACTCGCCGGTTTCTTCGACGGGTTGGAACTGCTGGCCCCCGGTGTCGTCCCCATCACCGACTGGCGCCCCGATCCCGAGACGGCACGTGGGGTGGGGGACGTGATCGCACTGGGCGGCGTCGCGCGCAAACCGTAGGCAGGCGGAACCGCGGAGAAGACCTTCAGGCGCCGAAGAGCTGCGTCCAGTACGTGCCCGCCTTGCCGCCGCCCGCGAAACCGATGCCTATGTGCGTGAACTCTCGCTTGAGGATGTTGGCGCGGTGGCCGGGGCTGTTCATCCAGCCCTCCACGACCTCGGCGGGGGAGCGCTGCCCGCACGCGATGTTCTCGCCGATCGTGCGCCGCGTGGACCCCGCGGCGGCGGCCCGGTCCCAAGGCTGGCTGCCGTCGGGCCCGGTGTGGGAGTAGAACGCGCGGACCACCATGTCCGTACTGTGCGCCTGCGCGGCCCGGGTGAGCAGGGCGTCGGTGGCCAGCGGCGGCAGCCCGGCCCGGGCCCGCTCCCGGTTGGTGAGGTCCGTGACCTCGGCGGCCGTCCGGTCCAGGTCCCCGGGCAGGAGGGGCCGGGCCCAGAGCGCGGTCCAGTACGTGTCCCCCGTACGGGACCCGGTGACGTACGCCAGGCCGACCTGGGTGAACGCCGGGTCGTGCAGGGTCCGCCGGGCCTGTTCCGTGCGCAGGCAGTAGTCGACGAACTCCTCGGGCGTACGCGGCCCGGAGACCAGGTGCTCGCCGACGGTCAGATACGTGTATCCGGCGGCCGTGACGCGTTGGTGGACGGAGGTGCCGTCCCGGCTCTCGGTGCCGAGGCGGCCGGCCGAGGCCATGTCGGCGGCGTGCGCCTGAGCGGCGGCGCGGAGCCGCTCGTCGAGGGAGACGGGCGGCGAACCGGCGGCGGCACGGGCGGAGTTGACGAGGGTGAGGAAGTCGTCGGCGGGGGAGAGCGAACCCGGTCGTGCGGCGAAGGCGCCCGGGGACACCGACCCGGGGCGCGCACCGGCGGCAGGCGCGGCGGCCGGTGACGGGGTGCCCGTCGACCGGGACCGGCGAGAGGCCGCCGCCTCCGACAGGCGCGAGGCGGCCCCCGACAACCGCGAGGCCGCGTCGGACCAGCGGGATGGCGTACGCGGGGGCACACCTGCTGCCGGGAGCGGTGAGCCCGACCCGGCCGGCCCAGATCCGGCCGTGCCCGACCCGACCGAACCGGATCCGGTTATGCCCGACCCGGCCGGCCCAGATCCGGCCGTGCCCGACCCGACCGAGCCGGATCCGGTTATGCCCGACCCGGCCGGCCCAGATCCGGCCGTGCCCGACCCGACCGAACCGGATCCGGTTATGCCCGACCTGGCTGACCCAGACCCGACCGAGCCAGACCTGACCGACCCATTTCCGGCCATGCCCGACCCGACCGAGCCGGATCCAGCTGCGCCCGCCCCAGCCGTGCCCGACCCGGCCGACCCAGGCCCGGCCATGCCCGCCCCAGCCATGCCTGATCCGGCAGAGGCCGAAGGCCCGTCGTCCGCGACATCCACCCCGAAGTCCCGGGCCAGGCCCGCCAGCCCGTCCGCGTATCCCTGCCCCAGCGCGCGCAGCTTCCAGCCGGTGCCCCGCCGATACAACTCCGCCAGCAGCAGCACCGTCTCCTGGCGCGGGCGCGGCGGTGTGAACCGGGCCAGCGGGCGACCCCCGGGGCCGGAGACATTGAGCGTCGGCGCGGGCAGTCCCCCCAGCGCCGTACCGGGGTGGGCGGCGCTGACGACCACCGTGACGCGTGTCGCGCCTGGGCGCAGGCCCGCCGGGTCGACGGTGAGGGTGTCGCCGTGCAGCCGGGCTCCCGGTGCCGTCGGCTGGTTGTAGAACACGAAGTCGGCGTCGCCGCCGACCTTGCCGCCGTCGTCCGTCACCAGCGCGCTGACATCGAACGGGCCCGGCACCCGGAGCGTGAGGGTGCCGCCCGGCAGGGGCGTGTTGCCCCCGGGGACCAACTCGCTCATCGCGCCTGCCCTGGGGTCGTCGTTCGTGCCCCATAGGGGCCTTGCCCCTATAACGCCCGGCCAGGGCGCCGCAGTTCCCCGGCCGACGACAGCCGACCGGGGAAAGCGGGCGGCTACGACTCCTCGACGCGCACCAGATGAACGGCCGTGCTGGACCAGTCGCCGGGCGCGAGATCGAGCCGCATCCCGTACTCGCTCAGCACGTTCGCGTGGTGCACGGCACCCGTGTGCGCGTCCCGGTACCGGGCGCCGGGCGTCAGCCCCCGCAACCGCACCGGAATCCGCGGCAGACCGTGCCGAGGCCCGTACCGGAAGCCCAGCACCAACGCCTCGGCCGCGTCCTCACCGACGTACTCCACCACCGTCGGCTCCTCACCGAGCGGCCCCGACAGCCGGTACAGCTCCCCGTGCTGCACGACATGCCGCACCTTCTTGTACTCGGCCACCAGCGCCGCGCCCTCCGCCAGCTCCTCCTCGGACCAGCGCGTCAGATCACCGCCGATCCCGAGCAGCCCGCACATCGCCGCGTGGAAGCGGAACCGCAGCGGCACCGAACGCGCCGTGAGCTGATTGGGCACGTCGGTCACCCACGCCGACATGGCACGCGCCGGATACACCTGCCCGAACCCGTGCTGGATCACCAGCCGGTCCACGGCGTCCGTGTTGTCGGACGTCCACGCCTGATCCGTACGGGACAGGATGCCGAGGTCGACCCGGCCACCACCGCCACTGCACGTCTCCACCCGCAGCCCGGGATGGTCGGCGCGCAGCCGGTCGATGACGCCGTACAGATTCGCCACGTACCGCGTCCACAGCCGGTCGTTGCCGTCCCGCTGCTCCGGCCAGCCCGACTCGCCGAACGCCCGGTTCATGTCCCACTTGAGGAAGTCGACCCCGTGGTCCCCGACCAGGCGGGTCAGCCAGCCGTACGCCCACTCGGCCACCTCGTCCCGCGCGAAGTTCAGGACGAGCTGGTTGCGCATCTCGGTACGCGCCCGCCCGGGTACGTGCACTACCCAGTCCGGGTGTTCGCGGTACAGCGCGCTGTCCGGATTGACCATCTCCGGCTCGACCCAGATCCCGAACCGCATCCCGAGGCGGTGCACGGCGTCGGCCAGCGGCCCGAGCCCCTCGGGGAAGCGCTCCGGAGTCGGCGTCCAGTCGCCAAGACCCGCGCGGTCGCTGCGCCGCGCCCCGAACCAGCCGTCGTCCACGACATACAGCTCCACCCCGAGTACGGCGGCCCGCTCGGCCAGCGCCTTCTGGCTCGCCTCGTCGACGTCGAAGCCGGTGGCCTCCCACGAGTTGTAGAGCACCGGCGCCGACTCCCGCGCCCGGGGCAGCACATGGGTCGTCGTGTACGTGTGCCAGGCACGGCTCGCCGCCCCGAACCCGCCGTCCGTGCACAGCCCGGCGAACACCGGCGTGGCGAACTCCTCACCCGGCGCGAGGGGTACCGACGTCCCCTCGTGGCCGACGCCTCCGGTGAAGCCGGCCAGCCCGTCGGGGGTCCGCTGGGCCGTGATCCGCCAACTCCCGCTCCAGGCGAGGGCCGCGCTCCACACCCGGCCGTGCTCCTCGCTCGCCTCGCCCGAGTCGAGCATCACCCAGGGGTTGGCGTGGTGGCTGGTGATACCGCGCCGACTGGTCAGCACCGTCTCGCCGAACGGCAGGGCGTCGCGCCGGAGTTGGCTCTCGGCCGACCACTGGCCGGTGACATGGCTGAGCCGATAGCCGGGGAGCGGCGGCAGCGTCCAGGCGGCGGAGTCGGCACGCAGCAGGTCGAGGTGCTCGTCACCGGCGTTGCGGATCACGGTCCGGCGCTCGATGACGTCCGTGTCGGCGCGGACCGCGTAGTGCAGTGCGACATGCAGGGGATAGCGGCGATCGCGGAACTCCAGCACCAACTCGCTCGCCCCGGAAGCCGGTTCGAGGACCTGGTGGCCGGTCGGCACCCACTCGAAGCCACGGGAGGAGTCCGCGTACCGGACCTGGAGCGAGGGCGGGCCGTAGCGGGTGCCGCCGTCGACGGGGAGCTCCTCGCCCACCGGAGGCCGCCCCTCGAAACTGCTCGCCGTCTCGACCGCCGGAACGATGAGCGCGCCCGCCTCCGGCAGGGTGAGCCGCGGACCCCACGCGAGATGACAGGGCGCGCCGGTCTCGTCGATCCGCAGCGCGTACGACGTGCTCGGGGTGGTCAGCAGCCAGACCCCGGTGTCCGGGTCGTGGGAGATCAGCGGCATGGTGCCTCACGTTCGCGTGACCATCGATCATGTGTCAATGGGGTGCTGGTTTCGGTCTTTCGCAAGTCTAGGGGCGGTCACAGTGGTACTTCATTCCATCCCTGCTTCTTTCATTGACAGCGGAAAATAAGCGACCTAGGTTCCGGCCATGCCCTCGATGTCCTCGACACCCTCGACCTTCGGTGCCGAGGTGTTTCCGGCCCATACGCCCGCCGCCTCGCAGATCTTCACCACAGTCCTGTCCCACGGCCCGCTCACCCGCGCCGACATCGCCCGGCGCGCGGGGCTGTCCGCCGCCGCCGTCACGAAGGCGGTCCGCCCGCTGATCGAGGCCGGCTATCTGGTCGAGGACGCGGACGACGAGGTACGTCCTGTCGTGGGGCGGCCCGCGAGCCTTGTCCGCGTCGACGGCGGGCGAGCGCTGTTCATCGGCATCAAGATCACCGGCGACGAGATCTTCGGCGTCCTCACCGACCTGTGCTGCCGGATCCGCGTCGCCCGGCACCTTCCCCTGCCCGCCCGTGCGCCCAAGGCGGTGCTGGCCTCGGTCGCCGAGCTGGTACGGGAGTTGCTCACCGAGGCGGACGGCTTCGGTGTGCCGGTGCTGGGCTGTGGCATCGCCGTCGCCGGAGAGGTCGACCGCGTCGAAGGGGCCGTACGCTACTCGCCGTTCCTGGAGTGGCGTGACGTGCCGCTCGCCGAACTCGCCGCCATGACCACGGGGCTGCCCGTCACGGTCGACAACGACGTACGTGCGCTCACCGGCGCCGAGCAGTGGTTCGGCGCAGGCGTGGGACTGTCCGACTTCGCCGTGGTGACCGTCGGCGCGGGCATCGGCTGCGGGCTCGTGGTCCACGGTCGTGTGGTCGCGGGGGCGCACTCGGTGGCCGGCGAGATCGGGCATGTCACCATCGATTCGGCCGGCCCGGCCTGCCACTGCGGCAAGCGGGGCTGCCTGCAGGCGTACGCGGGGGACGCGGAGATCGTCGCCAGGGTCCGGGAGATCACGGGCACCTCGATCACCGACAGCGCCGAGGCCGTCGCCCTCGCCCACGCCGGCCACCCGGGAGCACGGGAGGTGTACGCGCGGGCCGGGGAGGCGATCGGGCGGGGCATCGCCACCGTGGCCAACCTGCTCGGCCCCGAGCGGGTGATCATCTCCGGTGAGGGGCTGGCCGCGTACGACCTGTTCGCCGAGCAGATCCGCGACGCGTTCACCGCCGCCGCCTTCGGCTCCGCCGCCCGCTGCGACCTGGTGACCCGGCCGCTGCCCTTCGAGGAGTGGGCGCGCGGGGCGGCGGCGACGGCGATCCGGTCCTTCATCCGGGCGGATCAATAGCAGCAGGTCAGGACTTCGGGGTCAGTCCGAACCCGGCGTCGGCTCCGCCCTCGTCCCTGCCTCCCCGCCCGCCGGGATCAGCCCCTCCCGATAGGCGACCGCCACCGCCTCACCCCGGCTCGCGACGCCCAGCTTGGCCAGGATGTTGGAGACGTGGACACTGGCCGTCTTGCCGCTGATGAACAGTTCCTCGCCGATCCGACGGTTGCTGCGGCCGAGGGCGAGCAGCCGCAGGACCTCCTGCTCACGGGCGGTGAGAGGCGTCGAGGCGGTGCGGAGAGCCTGGGTGGGGGAGGGGGCCGTGGTTCCGCTGCGTCCGATCAGGGCGTCCAGCGCCTGGAGCAGGGGCGCGGCGCCCAGCCGTACCGCCGTCTCGCGTGCCGTCCGGGCCTGTGCGGCAGCCTCCTCGCGGCGGCCGTCCGCCAGCAGGGCCTCGGCGAACCGCCTTCTGCAGCGCGCCTGTTCGTACACCTCACCGAAGCCGAACGCGGTGACCGCCCGCTCCCACGCCTCGACCTCAGGACCGGCCGTCGCCCGGGCCCACTCCGCCTCCGCACGGGCCAGCCACGCCAGTCCTTCCGGGCCCTGCGGGGTGCCGTCCCGGCCGCTCAGGGCCTGGGACCGGGCCAGCTCCAGCAGCTCCGTCGCCGTGTCCGTCCAGCGGGTCGTCCCCGCCTCGTCACCGGACCCGCGCAGCCGTACGGCCGTGTCGGCGACGGCGGCCAGGGCGAGGGCGGCTAGCCGGACCGCCACTTCCGGGCGCGCCCCGGCGTCGTCGGTGAGGGCCTTCACCGTGTTGTGCACGCGCTCCACGGCCGCCTCCGGGGCCCCTGCCATGGCGGCTGCGTCCGTGAGCACGACGCCCGCGACCATGGTCGACATCCAGTCGAACGGGCCGTCGAGCAGGGCCCGGGCGCGGTCGGCGGCGCCCAGGTCGCCGCGGGCCAGTGCTACGTACAGCGAAGGCCCCGACACATAGCCGGTGGCCGCGGGGAGCACCTCGGTGTCGGCCGTCGCCGCGCGGACGCACTCGTCCCAGCGGCCCAGGGTGTACAGCACCAAGGACTGGAGGTAGCGCATCTCCCGGGGGTAGGGCGAGGAGAGGAGGCCCGCGCGACGGGCCCGGTCCAGGCCCTCGGAGAGCCACGGCAGGCACTCGTCCAGCATCCCTGACTCGTAGTAGCCGATCGCGAGACTGAACAGCGCGCGCATCTCCACCGGCGAACTGCCCGCCCGCCGGGCCAGTTCACGGGCCTCCCGGAGCCGCTCGCGGCCCTGGGGTGTGCGGCGGCCCCCGGCTTCGAGACCCGCCACGGAGATCAGGAGATCGGCCTGCGCGTCCAGGACCTGAAGCTCCTCGGCGACCGAGAGGGCCTGGCGGGCCACCCGCAGCGCGGTGTCGTTGTCGCCCATCTGCCGTGCCGCCATGACATGGGTGGCCGCCGCCCACACCCATGTCCGCGACGGAGGATCGGCCGGGATCATGGCCAGCGCCTCGCTGCTGTACGCGAACGCCGCCGCAAGATGGTCGACGTTCATGAGGTTGTCGGCGAGTGTGTAGCGGACGCGGGCCGCGAGTTCGGCGTCCGTGTCCTGGCCGACCCCGGCGAGCGCGGCCCGGGTGAGCGACACCGCGCGGTGCGACTCCCCGGCGTGCGCCGCCGCGGCGGACGCCCGCAGCATCAGCGTCACCGTGTCCAGGCCCTCGCCCTTCGGGCGTGCGCCCGCCTCCACCGCCGGCCACATGTCGAGGGCGGCCTCCAGATGCCGCAGCTCCTCCGCGGGCGCGCCCACGCAGTCGGCGTGCTCGGCGGCCTCCAGCGACGCGGTGAGCGCCTCGGCCAGGTCGTGGCTCTCCCGATAGTGATGGGCGCGCTCCGCCGCACTCTCGGCAGGACGGCCCCGCCCGGACAGCAGCCGAGCGAACGCCCCGTGCAGCCGCGACCGCTCGCCCGGCAGCAGATCCGCGTAGACGGCCTCGCGGGCCAGCGCGTGCCGGAAGGAGTACGTGTCGCCCTCACCGGAAACGAGCAGCTGCCGTTCCACCGCCTCGCGCAGCGCCGACTCCAGCTCGTCCTCCGGCAGTTGGACGGCATCGCTCAGCAGATCGTGCTCGACCCGCCGCCCGGCGACGGCGGCCGTCCGCAGCACCTGCTGGGCGGTGTCGGACAGTTGCTCGAAGCGGATGAGGAGGACGTCGGCGAGCCCGCTGGGTACGCCGCCCGACTCCGCGTCGGTGGCGGCGAGCAGCTCCTCCGCGTAGAAGGCGTTGCCCTCGGCACGCTCGACGATCCGCCGCACGGTCGTGTCGGACAGCGGCCCCTCGCCCAGGGCACGCACCAGCCGGGCCACCTCGGCGTCACCCATCGGCCGCAGCTCCAGCCGCTCCACGGCGGGCAGCCGCACCAGCTCCGCGAGGAGCGGGCGCAGCGGATGCCGGCGATGGAGATCGTCCGCGCGGTACGACGCGAACACCGCGAGCCGATGCCCCGGCGCCCCGCCCGTGGGCCCCTGGAGCACGCCCCGGCTGAGCAGGAACCGCAGCAGATCCCGGGACGACTGGTCGGCCCAGTGCAGGTCCTCCAGCACGAGCAGCAGCGGAGCGACCTCGGTGACATCGGCCAGCAGCCCGGCCATGCCCTCGAACAGCCGCAGCCGCCCACCGGCGTCCCGCACCCCCTCCTCGGCCCCGCTCCCGAGCAGCCGCCCGACCACGGGATGCGCGGCAAGCGCCCCCGCGAACCGCTCGTCGGCGGCCAGCACCCCGAGAACCTCGGTGAACGGCAGATACGGCAGACCGACGTCACCGAGATCGACACAGTGCCCCGTGAGCACGGTCATCCCCCGCTCCGAGGCCTGCCCGGCGACCTCCGCGAGCACCCGAGTCTTGCCGACCCCGGCGTCCCCGGCGATGAGCACGGCCCGGGCCTCACGGACCCGGGCACGGTCCAGCACACCGGAGAGACGGGTCAACTCGTCGTCCCGGCCGATCAGAGGGGTATTGAACAGGTTCTGCGGCACGGCACCTATTCTGGCTCGTTCGCCTCCGGGGCGCTCAAGCCGGTGTCGAGAACCCGCTCGTGCTCGACCCTTCGGGCCGCTCCCCCCTTGGCTCGTTCGCCTCCGGGGCGCCTAAGCCGGTGTCGAGAACCCGATCGTGCTCGACCCTTCGGGCCTCCGCGCGTTCGGGCCCTCGACACCGGCGCGCCCCTGCGGCTCTCTCGCGGCCGGTGGCCTGCGGACAGGGGGCCTTGGTGGGCCTGTGCCCTCTGTCTGTGTGAACAGGTTTCTCAGCGCAGCGTCTCTGCCCAGTTGGCAGGCACGCGCCCCGTAGGCCCCGGAGCCGGCTGGTCCGCCGGATGGCTGGCCGGGGGAGCCAGTGCCGGGCCGGACCCGGACAGCTCGCTCGTCTCGAAGTTCCAGAACCAGTGCTCGCCCGGCTCGTAACTGGCGATCACCGGATGGCCGGTCTCCCGGAAGTGGCCGGTGGCGTGCTTGGCCGGGGAGTCGTCGCAGCAGCCGATGTGACCGCACTGGGCGCAGCGCCGCAGATGGAACCACCAGCCGCCGACGGCGTCGCACTCGACGCATCCGGCACCGCTGGGCGGGACGCTGGGGTCGATTCCGGTGTCCTTGGTCATGACGGCTCCTCGGCCGGGGCGGAGTCCCCGGCTGTGTCGGTGTCGGGGTCGACGGCTGTCAGAGGCAGCAGCACCTGGAAGCGGGTGTCGCCGGGCACGGACTCGACCTTCAGGTCGCCGTGGTGCTTGTTGACGACGATCCGCCAGGAGATGTCGAGCCCCAGCCCCGTGCCCTCGCCCACCGGCTTGGTGGTGAAGAACGGGTCGAAGATCCGGCCGCGGATCTCCGCCGGCACCCCCGGGCCCGTGTCGCGGAACTCCACCAGCAGCCGGTCGTGCACCAGCGCCGTGCGTACGGTCAACGTCCCTTCCCTGCCGCCCTCGCCCTTGATCGCGCAGACCGCGTTGTCGATGAGGTTGGTCCACACCTGGTTCAGCTCGGCGGGGTAGGCCGGAATCCGCGGCACCGAACGGTCGTACTCCTTCACGACCTTGACGAGCGAACCGAACTTGCCCGACAGCATCAGCAGGGTGCTGTCGAGGAGTTCGTGCACGTCGGCCACCTGGTAGGGGGCGCGGTCCAGTTGGGAGTACTGCTTGGCTGCGTCGACGAGGTGCGAGATGCGCGTCGTGGAGTCCTCGATCTCCGACATCAACAGCTCGGTCTCGACCGTGTAGTTGAGCCACCCTATGGCGTTCGGGAGGATCTCCTCGTCCACGGCCGCCGCGACCTGCTCCAGCCAGTCGACGTCAAGGCCGCCCTGGACGAAGGTCGGCGCGATCTGCCAGCCGCCCTGGACGCCGTGGTCGTCGAGCCAGTCGGCGAGTTCGTCCTCCCGGTCGGACGCTTCGAGCGGGCTCAGCGCCTGCGCCTTGGCTACCCGCTCGGCCGTCCGCTCCTGGATGGCGACCAGGCTCTTCAGGGAGTCGCCCTGGTAGGGGCCCGAGGCGATGATGCCGAGCTTGTGCCGCATGTGCGCGACCCGGTCCCGCAACGAGGACGTGGCCCGTACGGCCGCCGCGGCGGGGTTGTTGAGTTCATGCGTCAGCCCGGCGGACAACGAGCCCAGCGCCAGCAGCCGTTCACGCTGCCCGATGGCCCGCTGAGTGGTCTGCGAACCGAGGAACAGCCCCTCCAGGAGATGGACCGCCATCGGAAACCACTCGTGCATGATGTCCGCGAACGAATCGGCGGGCAGCACGAAGAACCGGGTCGGTTCCGGGACCCGCAGCGAGTTCCGGTACACCTGCGGCTTCCGGTCCCCGAGATACGCCTGTACGGCCCCCGCGTACACCCCGGTCTGGGACGTACGGCTCACCTCGACGTCGTCGCCGCCCACCCGGCGCGACATCACTACCGTGCCCTCGATCATCACGTAGAAGCAGGTGGCCGGGTCGCCCTCGGCGAACACCGGTCCGGGGTCGAACAGTTCGACCCGGCCCTCGCCGCACAGCCTGCCGAGCTGCTCGGCGGTCAGCTTCTCGAACAGGAACAGCGCCCCGATCTCCGCCGGGCTGCACGGCATCAGCCGGCCGCTCACGACTGCTCCAGATACCGGTGTACGAGCATCACGGCCATGGCTCCCTCTCCGACGGCGGACGCGACCCGCTTGGCGGACTCCGCGCGCGCGTCCCCCGCGACGAACACGCCGGGGATGTTGGTCTCCAGGTGGTACGGCGGCCGGTCCAGCTCCCAGTCCGCCGGGGGCCGTCCGTCGGCGGTCAGGTCGGGGCCGGCCAGGATGAAGCCGCGCTCGTCGCGCAGCACCGTGCCGTCCAGCCAGTCGGTCAGCGGGGCCGCGCCGATGAACACGAACAGCCACTGCGCGTCGACCAGTTCGGTCTGCCCGCTCGCCGTGTCGCGCAACGTCAGCTGCTCCAGGTGGTCGCCGCCGTGCGCGGCCTCGACGACCGTTGCGGCCCGCACCGAGATGTTCGGCGCCTCGGCGATCTGCTGGACCAGATAGTGCGACATCGACGCCGTGAGGTCCGCCCCGCGCACCAGCAGCGTCACCGACTTGGCGTTCCTGGACAGGTACATCGCCGCCTGCCCGGCCGAGTTGGCGCCGCCGACGATGTACACGTCGTGGCCCTGGCAGGCGGCGGCCTCGGTCAGCGCCGACCCGTAGAACACCCCGCAGCCCGACAGGTCGGTGGCACCCGGCGCCTCCAGCTGGCGGTACGACACCCCGGTCGCGAGGATCACGCTGTGCGCGGCGATCGCCGACCCGTCGGAGAAGCGGACGAGCCGCGCCGCACCGCTCACCTCGAGGCCGGTCACCTCGCGCGCGGAGAGGATCTCGGCGCCGAACTTCGTGGCCTGCCGCCGCGCCCGGTCGGTGAGCTGGGCGCCGGACACCCCGTCCGGGAACCCCAGGTAGTTCTCGATCCGCGAACTCTGCCCGGCCTGCCCGCCGGTCGCCGACCGCTCCACCAGCACCGTCCGCAGCCCCTCCGAGGCCCCGTACACGGCCGCGCCAAGACCGGCAGGACCGCCGCCGATGACGACCAGGTCGTAGAAGTCGGCCGTGGGCGTCGTCGCAAGGCCCACCTGCGCGGCCAGCTCCGGCACCTCAGGCTCGACGAGCGGCGTACCGTCCGGCGTGATCACGACCGGCAGCCGCTGCCCGTCCTGACCGCAGGCCGCCAGCAGCCGCTGTCCCTCGGGCTCCTCGGTGGAGTACCAGCGGTACGGCACCTGGTTGCGGGCCAGGAACTCCCGTACGTCCGACGACCGCGCCGACCATCGGTGCCCGACCACCTTGGTGCTCGGCACGGGCCGGAAGTCACTGCACCGCCACGCCTCCAGGAGATCGTCGAGCACCGGATAGAGCTTCTCCTCCGGCGGATCCCAGGGCTTGAGGAGGTAGTGGTCGAGGTCGACGACGTTGATCGCGTCGATCGCCGCGTTGGTGTCCGCGTACGCGGTCAGCAGGACGCGCCGGGCGCCCGGATAGACGTCCAGGGCCTGTTCGAGGAACTCGATGCCGTTCATCTGCGGCATTCGGTAGTCGGCCAGGATCACCGCCACCAGATCGCCGCGCAGCTTCAGTTCCCGCAGCGCGTCCAGCGCGGACTCGCCGGACTCCGCGCGCACAATGCGGTACGACTCGCCGTAGCGCCGCCGCAGGTCACGGGCGACGGCCCGGGACACTCCGGGGTCGTCGTCCACGGTCATGATGACGGTCCGCGCTGCGTCCGCGGCCTGTGCCATACGTCTCCCACCCCGAGCGGTCGGATTCACCGGGCGGCGTCACCGGTGCGGCGCGCCGCCTCCGCCCCATCGTATGTTCGACGGCCTCGCTTCGCTCCGGTTCGGCTCCCCGGCGCGACCGGGTCCGCCGCGTCCACGATCACCCGTTCCCACTCCGAAGGCGTGGGCACACGGTAGTGAAGACTGGGGCCCGGTACGCATGATCACGACTGACCACGACACGGAGGGAACCGTATGACGCGCCCGATCACGGCAGGGGTGGACGGAACGCTCGAAAGTCACGCGGCGCTGGACTGGGCGGCCCGTGAGGCTGTACGCCGGAACCTCGCGCTGCGTGTGCTGCACGCCTGGCAGCTGGTGCCGGACCAGGCGTTCGGGGCCGCCTCCCGGGAGACCCATGACGCGTGGGTGCGGGAGGGCGTGGACGAGGCCGCGCGGACCGTCGCCGAACGGCACCCCGAGCTGGACGTGACCGTCGACGTGATCGAGGGCAGCACGACGCACACCCTCGCCGAGGCGGCCTTGGAATCCGAGCTGCTGGTGCTCGGCTCCCGTGGGCACGGGGCCCTCGTCGGATTCCTGCTCGGCTCCGTCGGGCAGCACGTGATCGCCGAGTCGACGCGGCCCGTCGTCCTCGTACGGGCGGAGGACCGCGCCTCCGACGAGGCCGGTGGGCGCGAGGTCGTCGTGGGGCAGCACGGTGACCCGGAGGAGAGCGCACCGGCGCTCCGGTTCGCGTTCGAGGCCGCGGCGGCTCGCGGCGCCTCCGTCCGTGCCGTACGGGCGTGGAGCCTGCCGCCGGTGTTCGCGTACAGCCCGGGCTCGCTGAAGCTTCTCGACGAGGCCGGCGGCATGGAACCGTACGAGAAGAACGCGCTCGCCGCCGCGCTGGAACCCTGGATCGAACGCTTCCCCGATGTGCCGGTCACCCAGCACGTGGAGATGGGCAGCGCGGGCGAGGTGCTGCTGTCGGTGGCCTCGCGGGCGCAGCTGCTGGTCGTCGGGCGGCGCGCCCGCCGATCGGCCGTGGGCGCGCGGATCGGCTCGGTCGCCCATGGCGTACTGCACCACGCGCACTGCCCGGTGGCCGTCGTACCGCACGAGTGACTCAGACCGGCGGCGCCGCATCCTCGTCCGTCGGCAGGGGCAGCGACTGGCGGGCCTTGGGCAGGATGTTCGCGATGTAGTCCTTGACCGCCTCGTCCAGGCCGATGTCGTGCTGCGCCCGCTCGGACAGGTACCAGCGGTGTTCCAGCAGCTGGTGGTAGATCTCGGCCGGGTCCACGTTCCCGCGCAGCTCGCGCGGCACCTCACGCACGGTCGGCCGGAACACCTCCCGCACCCAGCGGTGCGCGAGCACCTCCGGGCTGGCGCCGAGCGGGTCGCCAGGCTCGTAGTCGTCCTGGGTGGCCATCCAGCTCTCCAGGTCGCTGAGGAGCCGCCGTGCCTGGTTCTCCTCGGTGTCGAGCCCGGTCAGCCGGAGCAGCTGCCGCTGGTGGTGGCCCGCGTCGACGACCTTCGGTACGAAGGTCACCGTGTCGCCGTTCGAGGAGTGCTGGATCTGCATCTCGGCGACGTCGAAGCCGAGTTCGTTGAGGCGCCGGATGCGGCGCTCGATGTAGTGGTACTTGCCCGCCGGATAGACGGAGGTACGGGTCAGCTCCTGCCACAGCCGCTGGTAACGGGCGCAGATCTCCATGCCGAACTCGATCGGGTCCACGGAGGGGTGCAGCGCCCCGGACGCCTCCAGGTCCAGCAGCTCACCGCTGATGTTGACGCGGGCGAGGTCGAGGTCGTACTCACGCTGCCCGTTGCTGAGCTGCGGGTGCAGATCGCCGGTCTCGGCGTCGACCAGGTAGGCCGCGTAGGCGCCCGCGTCCCGCCGGAAGAGGGTGTTCGACAGGGAGCAGTCGCCCCAGGCGAATCCAGCTAGGTGGAGGCGGACCAGCAGGACCGCCAGCGCGTCCATCAGGCGGTGCATGGTGGCCGGACGCATGGTCGTCTCGAACATCGAGCGGTACGGCATCGAGCCGCCGAGGTGCCGCGTGATCAGCACCGGCTCCAGGGCGTCGCCGTCCTCGTCCGCGCGCCCGGTGACCACGGCCAGGGGGTCCACGGCCGGGATGCCGAGCCGGTCCAGGTCCACCAACAGCTCGTACTCGCGCAGGGCCGGGCGCTCCGCCAGCTCCTTGACGGCGATCACCTCGTCGCCGGCGCGTGCGTAGCGCACGACGTGCCGGGAGATACCGCGCGGCAGCGGAACGAGATAGCGGTCGGGCCACTCCTCCAGAGGGAGGTGCCAGGGCAGTTCGAGCAGCAGTACGGGGTGCTCGGGGTTGGTGGCGCTGATCTGCAATGCCATGGCTTGACCGTTCTCGTTCGTTCTCGTCCCGCCGGTGATCGTCAGCTCACTCTAGAACGCCACCTCACTTGGCCCGTTCCCGCGCCTGCCCGGCCGCCTCCCGCACGCTGCCGTGGTGCACGGGCCCGTGTCCGGGCAGCAGGACGTCGGCCGCGAGCCCTTCCAGCAGGTCCAGCGAGGCCACGGCACGGGCGCGCTCGCGGTGGAACATGTCGGGCAGCAGCTGCGGGCCCTTGAGCCGGGAGGTCGGGTGCCCGCTGACCAGCGCGTCGCCCGAGACCACGACCCCGGCGTCCGGCAGAAGGAACGCGCAGTGCCCGTCGGTGTGCCCGGGAGTGTGCACGGGGACGGGCCCGCCCGGCAGGTCGAGCACCTCCGGGAACGGCTGCGGTTCGATCACCGGCACCTGCGCCGTACCGCCGGAGCGGATCGCGTGCACCGCCCACGGCAGTACGCCCGGCCGCCACCCGTTCTTCAGCACGTCCCCGACGCTCACCTGGTGCAGGAAGTCCCGCCGCGCGTGCGGCACTTCGGCCTCGTGCGTCAGCACCGGCGTGCCGTACGTGGAGCGCAGGTGCTCGGCCGAGCCGATGTGGTCGTTGTGGGCGTGCGTCACGAGTATCGCCGCGACCGCCTCCGGCGAACTCCCCACCTGGGAAAGCGAGTCGAGCACCAGCTGCCGGTCCCCGGGATACCCCGTGTCGATCAGGGTGACGGCGTCCCCCTCGCTGAGGATCACCCAGTTGGTGTTGCTTCCGTGCACGAGGTAAATGCCATCGGCGACTTGCTGGACGTCTGCCCGCATGATCTTCCCGTTCTGCTGTTCGCTGCCGGATGACGCACAGCAAAGCAGACGCCTACGGAGCGGATCACCACCGGGCGGGCCCCTGTTGTCCTACTGCACCCCGTGCGGCCGGAACTGGACGCTGATCCGCGGACCCGTGGCCCGCGCGCTCTTGGGTACGGCGTGCTCCCAGGTCCGCTGACAGGAGCCGCCCATCACGATCAGGTCCCCGTGCCCCAGCGGACGCCGTACCGTCTCGCCGCCGCGCATCGGCCGCAGCAGCAGGTCGCGCGGTGCGCCCACGGAGAGGACCGCGACCATGGTGTCCTCCCGCGCACCACGCCCGAACCGGTCACCGTGCCAGGCGACACTGTCCCGCCCGTCCCGGTAGTAGCAGAGCCCCGCCGTGGTGAACGGCTCCCCGAGTTCGGCGGCGTAGTGCGCGCCGAGCGCGTCCCGCGCGCGGGCCAGCACCGGGTGCGGCAGCTCGTCCCCCTCGCCGTAGAAGGCCAGCAGCCGGGGTACGTCCACGACCTGGTCGTACATCTTGCGGCGCTCGGCCCGCCAGGGGACCTCGGCGGCCAGCTGTTCGAACAAGGCGTCGGCGCCGCCGAGCCAGCCGGGCAGCTCGTCGATCCAGGCGCCGTGACCGAGCGGTGTACGGCGCATCCCGGTCAGCGCGCCGAGCCGCAGCTCGTCGGTCTGGTCGAAGAGGGAGCCCTGGAGGTGCGCGGTCATGGAACCAGCGTACTCCGCTATTCGAATATGTGTTCCTATTTGCTGGTGGCGAAATCTTGTCCCTCCCGACCTCTTTGGATACATGGATGTATCGGATACATTCCCGTATCGAACGGAGGGCCGGGCATGGCGGTCGAGGGAACGACAGGGCGGGTGACCAAACGGCGCGTGCGGACGCGCGCCAATCTGCTGGAGGCCGCGTTCGCGGTGTTCGCCGCGAAGGGGTTCGGGCGGGTCTCCATCGAGGAGGTCTGCGAGGCCGCCGGCTACAGCAGAGGCGCCTTCTACTCGAACTTCGACAGCCTCGACGAGCTGTTCTTCGCCCTCTACGGCGAGCGCGCCGGTCTGATCGCCGACCAGGTCGCGGGCGCGCTCGCCCTGGACGGCCCGGACCTCGACGTGCCCGCCGCCGTCGACCGGGTCACCGAGGTCCTGCTGCTCGACCTGGACTGGCTGCTGGTCAAGACCGACTTCCTGGTCCACGCGGCCAGGTCCCCAGCCGTCGCCCAGACCCTCCTGGAGCACCGCGAACGCCTCCGGGGAGCCATCGCGGACCGGCTCGCCCGGGCCACTGGACACACCGAACTGCCCGCCGTACTCGGCGACGCCGAGGGCGCCGCCCACGCGGTGATCGCCGCGTACGACGGGGTCACGACCCAACTGCTGCTCGACAAGGACGTCGAGCACGCGCGCGCGTGGCTGAAGCAGCTGCTCACCGCACTGCTCACCCACGGCAGCGACAACCCGGCCGCGCGCAGCGGCGGATGAGAAAGGGAACGGTCGCCATGGATGCGGACGTCATCGTCGTCGGAGCCGGCCTCGCCGGACTGGTCGCGGCGCACGAGCTGACCAGCAAGGGCCGGCGGGTCGCGCTCGTCGACCAGGAGAACGCCGCCAACCTCGGCGGGCAGGCCTTCTGGTCCTTCGGCGGGCTGTTCCTCGTCGACTCGCCGGAACAGCGGCGCGTCGGCATCAAGGACTCCTTCGACCTCGCCTGGAGCGACTGGCAGGGCAGCGCCCAGTTCGACCGCGTCGACGACGAGGACTCCTGGGCCGTCAAATGGGCGCGTGCCTACGTCGAGTTCGCGGCGGGGGAGAAGCGGTCCTGGCTCGCAGGGCACGGCATCTCGTTCCTGCCGACGGTCGGCTGGGCGGAGCGCGGCGATCTGCGCGCCCACGGCCACGGCAACTCCGTACCCCGCTTCCACGTCTCCTGGGGCACCGGCACCGGAGTCGTCGAGCCGTTCGTGCTCAGCGCCAAGCAGGCTTCCCGCGCCGGGCTGCTGACCTTCTACCACCGTCACCAGGTCGACGAACTCGTCGTCACGGACGGCGCCGTACGCGGGGTACGCGGCACGGTCCTCGCCGAGGACACCTCACCGCGCGGAGTGGCGTCCAACCGCGACCGGATCGGGGACTTCGAACTCACCGCCCAGGCCGTGATCGTGACCACCGGCGGCATCGGCGCCAACCACGACATCGTGCGCCAGTACTGGCCCGAACGCCTCGGCACGGCACCGGCCAACATGGTCACCGGCGTGCCCGCCTACGTCGACGGCCGGATGCTCGACATCAGCGCCGAGGCCGGCGTCCGGCTGGTCAACCGCGACCGCATGTGGCACTACACCGAGGGCATCCAGAACTGGAACCCGATCTGGCCAGGCCACGGCATCCGCATCCTGCCCGGTCCGTCCTCCATGTGGTTCGACGCGCTCGGCCGCCGCCTCCCCGACCCCTGCCTGCCCGGGTACGACACCCTCAGTACTCTCAAGTACCTGCGCACCACCGAGGACCTGGCCGAGCACGACCACTCCTGGTTCATCCTCACCCAGCGGATCATCGAGAAGGAGTTCGCGCTGTCGGGCTCCGAGCAGAACCCCGACATCACGGCCAAGAACCGCAAGGCGTTCCTCAAGGAGCGCATCCTCGGCAAGGGCGCCCCCGGCCCGGTGGCCGACTTCGTGAAGCACGGCGCGGACTTCGTGGTCGCCGGCAACCTCGACCAACTCATCGGCAAGATGAACGGGTTGACCGACAAGCCGCTGCTCGACACGGCCCAGGTGCGCCGCCAGATCGAGGCCCGCGACCTCCAGATCGCCAACCCGTACAGCAAGGACGCCCAGATCCAGGGCATCCGCAACTCCCGCCGCTACATCGGCGACCGGCTCGGCCGCACCGCCACCCCGCACCGCATCCTCGACCCCGAGGCCGGCCCGCTCATCGGCGTCAAACTGCACACCCTCACCCGCAAGACCCTCGGCGGCATCCAGACGGACCTCGACTCACGCGCGCTGGGCGCGACGGGCGAACCCGTCGAGGGCCTGTACGCGGCGGGCGAGGTGGCGGGCTTCGGCGGCGGTGGCGTACACGGCTACAACGCCCTGGAGGGCACCTTCCTCGGCGGCTGCCTCTTCTCGGGCCGTGCGGCGGGCCGGGCGGCGGCGCAGGCGACGGCCTAGGGTCTGTCGCCGGACGTCAGCAACTCGACCAGTACCGAAGCATGGCTCCGCTCAAGGGACTTGGTGGCGCTCACGAGCGTCACCGGGCCCTTGGCGGCCAGTTCACGCAGCGCGTCGAGGGGCTCGGCCGCCGCAGGTGCAGCCAGCTCCGCCTCGTACCGGCGCCGGAACTCCTCGTACGCGTCGGCCTCTTGTGCGTGGTACCAGCGGCGCAGCTCGGTCGACGGGGTGAGCGCCTTCGGCCACTCGTCGACCTGCGCCGCGTCCTTGGACAGACCGCGCGGCCACAGCCGGTCGACCAGGACGCGTACGCCGTCGTCCGGCTCGGGAGGGTCGTAGACGCGGCGGACACGGACGGTCACGAGCGGCCTCCGGCGGGGAGATACGGGTTCACTGGCCGAAAGAATGATGCGGTCGGCCGCCGGGGCTCGCAACTTGACCAAAAGGGGGAGGATTCCGTGCGGTGGCGCCTCTAGGGTGAAAAGCCTGAAGATGATCAGACCGAACACCGTAGGAGCTGGCGTGAGACCCCCCAGGAAGTACTCCGGCACACGCACCGCGGTCCTCCGCCGGGACGCGGTCCTCGCGACCGTGCCCGTCGCCCTCGCGGCCCTGCTGGCCGCCGCAGGACCGGCGGGAGCCGCGACGACCGGCAGCTCCGGTGTCGGGGACCCGTATTTCCCGCTGTCCGGAAACGGCGGCTATCACGTCGGCCACTACGACCTGAACCTCCGCTACGACCCCACCAGCCGCCGCCTCGACGGCAGGGCCGTTCTCACCGTCCGCGCCACCCAGAAGCTGACCCGCTTCAACCTCGACCTCAGCGGCCTGAAGGTCACCGCCCTCACGGTCGACCGCGTCAAGGCGGGTTTCCGGCGCTCCGGGCAGGAACTGATCGTCAGCCCGCGCCGCGCCCTGAACAAGAACCAGACCTTCCAGGTCGCCGTCACCTACAGCGGCGTCCCCAAGGCGGTCATCGACCCGGACGGCTCGAAGGACGGCTGGATCGCCACCGACGACGGTGTGTTCGTCGCGGGGGAGCCGCAGGGCTCCATGAGCTGGTTCCCCGGCAACAACCACCCCAAGGACAAGTCCTCGTACGACTTCACGATCACCGTCCCCCAGGGGCGCACCGCGGTCGCCAACGGCGTCTTCCTGGGCCAGAAGACCGCGGGCGGCAAGACCACCTTCCGCTGGCGCCAGTCCGAGCCGATGGCCGCCTACCTGGCCACGGCCACGGTCGGCAGGTTCAAGGTCGAGCAGTACACCACCCGGAGCGGCATCAAGGTCTACAACGCCGTCGATCCGCGCGAGGCCGCTGCCGCCGCGCCCGTGCTGAAGAAACTGCCGTCCGTCCTGGAGTGGGAGGCCAAGCTCTTCGGCCCCTACCCGTACAAGGCCGCCGGATCCATCGTCGACCGCGCCCCACAGGTCGGCTTCGCCCTGGAGACACAGACCCGTCCCGTGTACGACCAGGCACCCGATCTGAGCACCCTCGTCCACGAGAGCGCGCACCAGTGGTTCGGTGACTCCGTCACCCTCACCAGCTGGAAGGACATCTGGCTCAACGAGGGCTTCGCGACCTACACGGAGTGGCTGTACGCGGAACAGCACGGCGGCCCGAGCGCCCAGAAGACCTTCGACGACCTCTACGCCACGCCGGCCGACGACGACCTGTGGTCGTTCCCGCCCGCCGACCCGGGCAGCGGCGCGAACATCTTCGGCAGTCCCGTCTACCAGCGTGGCGCCATGGCCCTGCACAAGCTCCGCCAAGCGGTCGGTGACACGGCGTTCTTCAAGATCCTGCGCACCTGGGCCGCCCAGCACCGCAACGGTCACGGTACGACCGCCCAGTTCACCGCCCTCGCCGAGCGAGTCTCCGGCAAGGACCTGGACCCGCTGTTCAAGACCTGGATCGGCACGAAGGGCAAGCCGTCCGCTCCCTAGGGCTCCTGCCTCCCCGGGTTCCGGCCCGGGGAGGGCACCTCACTGCTCGCGCATGCCCCAGGGCGAGCCGTACGCCTCCAGCAGGTCCAGGAAGGGGCGGGCCGGGAACGCCTCCGGGCCGAGGACTCCCGAACCGGTCCAGGCGCCGGTGGCGACGAGTTCCAGGGCGACGACCGGATTGACGGCCGTCTGCCACACCACCGCCTGGGAGCCGTACTCCGCCATGGACCACTGGTTGTCGACCACGTGGTACAGGTACACCTCGCGCGGCGCCCCGTCCTTCGTGCCCTTGACCCACGTCCCCGCGCACGTCTTGCCGTGCATGCGCTCACCCAGCGTCGCCGGGTCGGGCAGACAGGCGGCGACGACGTCCCGGGGCGAGACGGCGACCGGGCCTGAAGTGCTCGGGACGGTCACGGGGTCGGTGCGGTCGAGGCCGAGCAGGTGCAGCGTCTTGAGGGTCTGGATGAACTCGTCGCCCAGGCCGTACTTGAAGGTGACCCGGCGCGCGTCGATCCAGCGCGGCACGAGCAGCACCTCCTCGTGCTCCACGTTCACGCACTCCACCGGGCCGATGCCCTCGGGGAAGTCGAACACCTCCGGCTCGCTGAAGGGTTCCGTGGTGAACCAGCCCCGGCCGGACTCGTAGACCACCGGCGGGTTGAGGCACTCCTCGATCGTCGTCCAGATGCTGAAGGACGGCGCGAAGTCATAGCCGTCGACGGTGAGGTTCGCGCCGTCGCGGATGCCGATCTCCTCGATCTCGTCGAAGAGTTCGTCGGCGGCGTGCCGGGCGAACACATCGGACATGCCCGGCTCCACGCCCATCCCGACGATGGCCAGCGCGCCCGCCTTCGCCCACTCGTCCGCCGCCGCGAACTGCTCGTCGCCGAGTTTCACCCCGCACACCTCGTACGGCCGCTCGGCATGCGGACGCGACAGGGACATCGCCATGTCGACATAGGTGGCCCCGGCGGCGCGGGCCGCGCGGAACAGCGGCATCACGAAGCGCGGGTCCGTCGCGTTGAGCAGCACATCGCACCCGTGCCGGGCCAGCAGCTCCGCCACCGCGCCCTCGTCGGACGCGTCGACCCGCGCCGCCACGAACCGGTCCCCGTCCCCGAGCGCTGCGACCGCCGCCTCCGCCCGCGCCGGGTCGTAGTCGGCCACGACCATCCGGTCGAAGAAGGATCGCCGGGCGGCGATCCGGGTGATCGCGGTCCCCACCCCGCCGGCGCCCACGAGCAGCACACGCATGGCAAAACTCCCTGTTTACGAAGGTTCCGAAGGATCAGGTGGTTACGGCGGTTCCGATGTCGTTGTCCACCGATCCAACGCCCTGCCGTCGTCTAAGGTCAATGGCGTTGGCATAAGACCCCGCGAACGGACCACGAACGAACCACGGAGGCGAGCGACCATGCCGAAACCGGTGGTACCGGAGGAGAAACGACGGCGCCGCCGCCCCACCAGAAGCGGCACCGTCCTGTCCGAGCGGCTGATCGTCGACACCGCCCTGCGCATGCTCCGCGAACACGGCAGCGCCGGCCTCACCGCCCGCCGCCTCGGCCTTGCCCTGGACGCCGACCCCAGCACCCTCTACCGCTACTTCCGCGGCATGGACGACCTGACCCTCGCCATCGGCGACGCCCTCATCGGCCAGGCACTGCACGGCTGGCAACCGACGGGGGAGTGGTCGGCGGACCTGCGCGCCATCGGACTGCGCATCCACGCCGCGTACGTCGGCCATCCGCAGGCCGCCGTCCTGACCGCCAGCCGCGTCACGGGCCGCGCCCACGAACTGGCCGCCGACGAGGCCATCCTCGACGTCCTGCGCACGGCGGGCTTCCCGCTGCCGGAGACGGTACGGATCTACCACGCCTTCATCGACCAGACGCTGGCCTTCGCCGCCCTCGACGCCGCCTCCCTGGCCCTGCCGCGCGCCAGCCTCACTGCCGACGAGGACATGTGGCGCTCGACCTACGCCCGCCTGCCCCGCACCACCCACCCGCGCATCGCCGAGGCGGCCCCGCTGCTCGCCGCCCGCATGGTCGCCAGCGCCTATCCGACAGCCCTCGACATGCTGCTGGACAGCGCCGCCCGGACGCTCGCCGCGGAAGACCCCGGCAGCCCCTGCGGTACCTGTGATATTGAAAGCTGAGCCGATTGGATGTAACTAGCAACCAGGACATCAGTGGACCCCAGCGAGAGCAGTACCGGCAGCGACGAGGACTCCCAGCCGAAGACCCCCACGGACGAGCCCCGCCGGGCCGGACGCCGCTGGGCCATGGACACCCGGCCCCTGCGCCGCCCCGCCTACCGCCGCCTGTGGTCCTCGACCGCCGTCACCGCCGTAGGCAGCCAGCTCACCGCCGTCGCCGTGCCCAAACAGATCTACGACATCACCGGCTCCTCCGCCTGGGTCGGCTACGCGAGCCTCGCCGGACTCCTGCCCCTGGTCGTGTTCGCCCTGTGGGGCGGCGCGGTCGCCGACAGCATGGACCGCCGCAAGCTCCTGCTGATCACCAACGCCGGTATCGCCGTCACGTCGCTGCTGTTCTGGATCCAGGCCCTCGTCGGCCTCGACTCGGTGGCGACCCTGATGATCCTGCTCGCCCTCCAGCAGGCCTTCTTCGGCCTGAACTCACCGGCCCGCAGCGCCGTCGTCGCCCAGCTGGTCCCCCAGGAGGAACTCGCCGCCGCCAACGCCCTCGGTACGACCGTCATGCAGACCGGCCTGGTCGCGGGCCCGCTGCTCGCCGGCACCCTCATACCCGTCATCGGCCTCGCCGAGCTGTATCTGATCGACGCGCTCGCCCTCTGCGTCACCCTGTGGTCCGTCGTACGGCTCCCCGCGCTCCCGCCGGGCCCTGCGGCCTCCCGGAAGGCGGGCGCACGGGAGGTCGTGGCCGGATTCCGCTACATCGCCCTGCACACGGTGCTCCTGCTGTCCTTCCTCGCGGACATCGTCGCCATGGTCTTCGGCATGCCCCGCGCCCTGTTCCCGCAGCTCGCCGCCCAGACGTACGCCCCCTACGGGGAGGGGCTCGCTCTCGGGCTGATGTTCGCGGCGATCCCCGTGGGCGCGGTGGTCGGCGGACTGTTCTCCGGCACGTTCTCGCGGGCGCGGCGGCACGGCTGGATGGTGATCGGGGCGGTCGTCGCCTGGGGGCTGGCGATCACGGGCTTCGGGCTGAGCACCAGCCTGTGGGTGGCGGTGGCGTTCCTGGTCGCCGCCGGGGTCGCCGACATGGTGTCCAGCGTCTTCCGGGTGGCGATCCTGCTGTCGGCGGCGACCGACGAGATGCGCGGCCGGATGCAGGGCGTCTTCACGGTCGTCGTCGTGGGCGGTCCCCGCCTGGCCGACCTGCTGCACGGCACCACGGCATCCGCCCTGGGCACCCGCACGGCCGTCGCCGGCGGCGGACTCCTGGTCGTCGCCGTCACCCTGGCCCTGGCGGCCGCGATGCCGGCGCTGCGCCGCTACCGCGTCTGAGCACCGGACCGGCTCCCCCTACCCGGGGCCCCGCTTGTGCAGGGAGTAGTGGTCCATCAACTTGCCCCGGGTCAGCTCCAGCCGGTAGGCGAGGATCTCGGCGATGATCCGCACCAGTTGCAGCCCGAGGGCCGGTTCCTCGTCGCAGAGCCTGAGCACCGCCTCGGCGTCGAACTCGTACGCGCGTACGGGACTGAAGGCCTCGGCGCCGAAGTCCCACTGATGGGGCGGGAAGAGCCAGGACCAGCCGAGCAGATCGCCCGCGCCGAGGCTCGCCACGGTCACCCGCTGCACCGGCGTCACCTGCTGGACCAGGGAGACCGCGCCGGAGCGGACGACCCAGAAACGGTCGGCGGTGCCGCCCGCCTCGAAGATCGTGTGATCCTCGGGAAAGGACACCTCGGTCGCGAGCGCCAGCAGCCGCTCACGGCGGGGCGGGGGAAGGGCGGACAGCAGCTTTGTCGCTTTGGTCATGAGCAGGGCTCCTCGCCGGCGATCTGGATGCTTCCCCTACCCCCATTTGAGCCGTTGCGGACGCCTCGGGCACCTCGGCGACGGGAACAAGACCGATTTTTGACATGAGAAGGCCCTGGCTGGACGGGGGAGACCAGCCAGGGCCGTAGGTGGTGGCACGCGGAGGGCGGTCGCCTCTCGGCGAAAGGCTCCATGGGGCTTCAGCCGAACGATCTTCCCCATGGGCTATAGGTGAGGCCCGGGGACACTGTCCCCTCCGCAGCCACGTAGGTAAGAACGGCCGACCTCCCCGGGTTGTTCCGCATCGACCCCGAAGCAGGGCGTGATCCACGTCACGTCGGGTTTCGGGGGTGAGCAGGGGTGTCCGGGGGTGCTCAGCCCTCCGACGCCTGCGCGATCAGCGTCTGCAGATGCAGGCCCCGACGGGCGTCCAGTTCGCCGGGAACACCGGTGCGTACGGCGGTCGCGAACTCTCGGCGCAGCACCGGCCAGCTCTCCTCGTGGTCGAGGTCGGTGCTGTCGAACACCAACTCCGGGCCGGAACCGAAGAGTTCGATGCGGGAGACGCTCCGAGTCACGGTCACCGAACCGGACAGGGAGGCCTGGCTGACCGCGCCGTTCTCGTGCTCACAGGTGAGTTCGATCCAGCGGCGCGGATCCCCTGCCCCGCGCACCCGGACGATCCGCCCCACGGCCGCGTCGAGCAGGTCGAGGGCGTGCGGCCCGATATCGAGCAGCGCGCCGTGTTCGAGCCGCCAGGGGGTGGAGAACGCGCCGCCCAGGAAGGCCCCGTTCAGAATGGCCGCCCGCGCGCCGAACACGTCCGCCTCGCCCGCCGCTTCCAGGAACCGGCGGGTCTCGGGGTGGTAGCGGTTGGTCAGGGTGACCTGGGAGACGACCCCGGCCTCGTCGATCGCGTCCACCAGCCGCCGGGCCGCCCCGAGATCCTCCGCGATCGGCTTCTCCAGCAGCAGCGCCTTGCCCGCCTTCGCGGCGCGCAGGGCAAGCTCGGCCTGTACGGCGGGCGGCACGGCGAACGCCAACGCCTCGCAGGAGTCGAGCAGTTCCTCGAAGCTGGCGGCGACCGGCGCCCCGTACGGTGCCGCCGTCTCCTCGGCGGCCTCGGGGCGGCGCGCCCAGACCCCGGCCAGCTCGGTCTCGGGGCCGGCGGCCAGCACGCGCGCGTACACCCCCCGCGCCCAGGGTCCGGCGCCGACGAGCCCGACCTTGACGGGCGGGTGCGACCACGGTGCGGCGGTACTGGTCACGACAGGGTCCAATCCGTACGGGAGGGCCGATACGGAGATCACTCTGCGGGCCCGCCCGCCGTACCGTCAACCAACATCCGCCCCGTGTACGCGCCGTCGGCTCAGCGGAACATGTTGTCGGCGTCCTCCCAGCGCGCCAGTTCCTCCGCCGCCGGGTTCGGCCGGGGAATGGGCGCCCGGGCCTGGTACATCGCGTCGATCTCGACGGCGTAGTGCCGCACGATCGCGTCCCGGCGCAGCTTCATCGAGGGCGTCAGCAGACCGTTGCTGAGGGCGAAGGGCTCCGCGAGGACCCGGAACACCCGGATCGACTCGGACCGCGACACCGTGCTGTTGGCGGCGGCCACGGCCCGTCCGATCTCCTCCCGCAGGGCGTTCTCCTCACGCGCCTGCCGTTCCGGGGCGTCGTCCTGGAGGGTGAGCGAGCCCCGCCAGTGGGCCAGGAACTCCGGGTCGAGGGTGATCAGGGCGCCCACGCAGGGCCGGTTGTCGCCCACGATCACCGCCTGGTGCACCAGCGGATGCACCCGCAGCCGCTGCTCCAGGGCCGCCGGCGCGACGCTCTTGCCGCTGCTGGTGATGATGATGTCCTTCTTGCGCCCGGTGATCGTCAGATACCCGTCCTGGTCGAGCCGTCCGATGTCCCCGGTGGCCAGCCAGCCGCCGTACAGCGCGGCCCGGGTGGAGGCGTCGTCGTTGACGTACCCCTGGAAGACGGAGGCGCCGTACACCATGATCTCGCCGTCGTCCGCGACCTGGATCTCCGAGCCGGGCAGAGCCTGCCCGACCGTCCCGAACTTCTCCCGGCCCACGGGCTGCGCGGTGATGCCGCCGCTGGTCTCGGTGAGGCCGTAGCCGTCATGGACGAGGATGCCGATACCCGCATAGAACAGGGCCAGTTCGCGGTTGAGGGGCGAGCCGCCCGAGACCGCGCCGCACACCCGCCCGCCGAGGGCGGCACGGAGCTTGCGGTACACCGTCCGCTCGTAGAGGGCGTGTTGGAGCCGCAGATCGAATCCGGGTCCGGAGCCGGTGCCCAGCCGCTGCCGTTCGACAGCCGTCGCGAAGTCCCGCGCGGTGCCGACGGCCCGCTCGAACAGGGTGCCCCGGCCGGCCTTCTGGGCGGCGCGCAGGAAGTTCTTGTAGATCTTCTCGAACACCGACGGCACCGCGTACAGATACGTCGGCCGGAAGGAGAGCAGCGCCGACGACAGCGCGTCCCCGCTCAGGTCGGGCTCGTGCCCCATCAGCATGCCGCCGCGCAGACACAGGCCCTGGATCATCAGGCCGTACACGTGCGAGAAGGGCAGGAAGGCGAGGACGCTTGGCTGCTCGCCGGGCGGTGCCGCCGTCTGCCGCCAGCCCGCGAGCAGGGTGTCGCAGGGGCTGGCCAGGTTGCGGTGGCTCAGGGCGCAGCCGCGGGGATGCCCGGTCGTGCCGGAGGTGTAGGCGATCACCGCGGCTGAGTCCGGCAGCACGATCCGGCGCAGGGAGTCGATCGTGGCCATCGGTACCGGCCGCCCCAGCTCCACGAGTTGGGGCAGGGCTCCGTCGTCCAGCTGCCACACGTTGCGCAGCAGGGGCAGCGAGGTGCAGACCGAGCCGACGGTCATCAGGCCCTGTTCGTCCTCGACGACGACGGCGCTGCACTGCGAGTCCGAGAGGATCCAGGCGACCTGGTCGCGCGAGGACGTCGGGTAGATCGGCACGACCTCGGCGCCCACCGCCCAGAGCGCGTAGCAGAGCACCGTCCACTCGTAGCGGGTGCGGGCCATGATGGCCACGCGGTGGCCCGGTGAGATGCCGGAGGCGACGAACCCCTTGGCGAGATCGACGACCTCGTCCCGTAGGTCGGCGGCCGTCACCTCGGTCCAGTCCGGTCTGGCCGGGTCGAGGCGGCGCGCGAGCTGCGGCAGGTCGGGTTCCCGCAGCGCCGTGTCGAAGACACTGTCGGCGAGACCGCCCGTCAGCGGTGCGGTGGTGGGGGGAGCGAGGGCGAAGTCGCGCATGCGCTGCTCCTGGATCGTACTGACTGTGACCACGCCGACGAGTGGAGTTATCGACGGTGAACGAATCTAGCTCAGGTGGCGGACGTTGTTGTCGGGAACTGTGAAGTAGGTGTCCCGAAGATGCTCAGGGCGTGTTCTCGGCAGTGGTTCGGAAGACGCTTTCCACACGTGCCCCTCGCGTCACCTCACCCGCGCACCGGCATCAGCCACACCGTGGCGAGCGGCGGCAACGTCAGCCGGACACTCGACGAACGGGGCTTCAGCGGCCCGGAGTTGCGGACGTCGCTGCCCCCGTACCGGGCGGCATCCGTGTTGAGGACCTCCTGCCAGGCGGGCACCGAGCCGGGCACGTCGAGACGGTAGTCGTGGCGGACGACGGGCGAGAAGTTGCTGACGGCCAACAGGGGCGCCCCGGCCGCGTCGTAGCGCAGGAACGCGAAGACGTTGTCCTCGGCGGCGTCCCCGGCCACCCACCGGAAACCGGCGGGATCGGTGTCGCGCTGCCAGAGGGCGGGGGTGCGCCGGTAGACGGTGTTGAGATCGCGGACCAGATCGCGCACGCCCCGGTGGTCGGGCTCGGCCGCGTACTCCGTGTCCAGCACCCACCAGTCCGGCCCGTCGGCCTCGGACCACTCGGAACCCTGGGCGAACTCCTGCCCCATGAAGAGGAGTTGCTTGCCGGGATGGGCCCACATGAAACCGAGGTACGCGCGGTGGTTCGCCCGTTGCTGCCACCAGTCACCCGGCATCTTCGACACCAACGACCGCTTGCCGTGGACCACTTCGTCGTGGGAGATCGGGAGGACGTAGTTCTCGCTGTACGCGTACACCATGGAGAACGTCATCTCGTTGTGGTGGTACTTGCGATGGACCGGCTCGTGTCCCACATAGCCGAGCGAGTCGTGCATCCACCCCATGTTCCACTTCAGCCCGAAGCCGAGCCCGCCGCTGTCGGTCGGCTGTGTCACCCCGCCCCAGGCGGTGGACTCCTCGGCGATCGTCATGACCCCCGGGACCCGCCGGTAGACGGTGGCGTTCATCTCCTGGAGGAAGGCGACCGCGTCCAGGTCCTCCCGCCCGCCGTGCACGTTCGGCGTCCACTGCCCGGAGTCACGCGAGTAGTCGAGGTAGAGCATCGAGGCGACCGCGTCGACGCGCAGCCCGTCGAGGTGGAACTCCTCGCACCAGTACACGGCGTTGGCGACCAGGAAGTTCCGCACCTCGGTCCGCCCGAGGTCGAACTCGTAGGTCCCCCAGTCCGGATGCTCGGCCCGTCGTGAGTCGCCGGGCTCGTAGAGGGGCTCCCCGTCGAACCTGGCCAACGCCCAGTCGTCCTTGGGGAAATGCGCCGGAACCCAGTCCAACAGCACACCCACACCGGCCCGGTGCAGCGCGTCGACCAGATACCGGAAGTCGTCGGGGGAACCCAGCCGGGCGGTCGGGGCGTAGTAGGAAGTGACCTGATACCCCCAGGAGCCGCCGAAGGGATGCTCGGCCACCGGCATGAGCTGCACATGCGTGAAGCCCAATTCCCTGACGTAGGCGGGGAGTTCATCGGCGAGCTGACGGTATGTCAACCCGGGCCGCCAGGACGGCAGATGGACCTCGTACACGGAGAACGGCTCCTCGTGCACGGCACTGCCGGAGCGGCGCGCGAGCCACTCCTCGTCGCCCCACTCGTAGTGGGAGACGGTGACGACGGACGCCGTCGCGGGCGGCACCTCGGTACGCCGGGCCATCGGGTCGGCCTTCATGACCCGGCCGCCGTCCCGCGCCACGACCTCGAACTTGTACCGCTCGCCCTCCCCGACGCCGGGCACGAACAGCTCCCACACCCCGGAGGAGCCGAGCGACCGCATCGGATACCCGGTGCCGTCCCAGAAGTTGAAGTCCCCGGCCACCCGGACCCCGCGTGCGTTGGGTGCCCAGACGGTGAACCGGGTGCCGGTGACTCCCTGGTGGGTCATCGGCTCGGCGCCGAGCGCCCGCCACAGCTCCTCGTGCCGCCCCTCACGGATGAGATGCAGATCCAGCTCACCGAGGGCGGGCAGGAAGCGGTACGGATCCTCGCTCTTCGACTCACCGCCCTCGTACGACACCAGCAGCGTGTAGTCGGGAGTCTCGGCGATGGGGCGATCGAGGGGGATCAGGGCGCTGAAGCACCCGTCACCGTCGTCGTCGAGCGCACTGACCCGCCCGTCCACGACCACACTCACGCCGCGCGCGAGCGGGCGCAGGGCACGGAAGACGACCCCGCCACCCGGCACGGGATGAGCGCCGAGCAGCGCGTGCGGGTCGTGATGGGTGCCGGAGAGCAGGCGCTGCCGCTCGCCCGGGTCCCAGAGGGCATCGGGTCTGCCCAGGGAGGACGGGTCGGGGAGGGCGGAGTCGGAGTCGTGCAGGGCCACAGCGGTCAGCCTCCTCGGACGGCGAGTCGCTCGATCGCCGCCATGGGGACGGGGAGCCAGTCGGGGCGGTGCCGGGCCTCGTACACGACCTCGTACACGGCCCGGTCGGTCTCGTACGCGCGCAGCAGCCCGGGGATGCGGCGCGGATCCCAGCCGGCCCGTGCCGCGTACCCCGCGCAGTAGGCGTCCCGGCAGCGTTGCGCCCACTCGGGGCGCCACGGCCGACGCGTACGGGCGGCGTAGTCGAAGGAGCGCAGCATGCCGGCGATGTCCCGTACCGGTGACTGGGCGCTGCGGCGCTCGGAGAGGGGACGGGACGGCTCACCCTCGAAGTCGATCACGAACCAGTCCCCGCCGGTACCCCCGGTGCACAGCACCTGTCCGAGGTGCAGATCACCGTGGACGCGCTGCGCGTCCGGACCGGCGTCGAACCCGGCCGATGTGTCGAACGCGGCCCGCAGTCCCCGGGCGTACGGCCGCAGCGCCGGTACATGGCGTACGGCGGCATCGAGACGCTCGGCCATCGCCGCCGCCGTACGCGTGTCGTGCCGCATGCCGCGGGTGTCGCCGGGGAAGGCGGTCGCGAGGGCCAGATGTACGTCGGCGGTGGCGCGGCCCAGTTCGTGGGCCTCGTCGGTGAACGGGTGCCCCGAGGCGAGGGCGCGCAGGGCCAGCGTCCAGCCGTCGGAGGCGCCGGGCAGGAACGGCTGGAGCACGCCGAGGGTCGCGTCCTGCGGCAGGTCGGTCCGGAACCAGGCGGCTGGGGCGGGTACGCGGGCGCAGCCCTGGCGGGCGAGGGCGGCGGGCACCTCCAGGTCGGGGTGGACACCCGGCTGGACGCGTCTGAGCACCTTCAGGATGAACGAGTCGCCGTACACGAGCGAGGAGTTGGACTGCTCGACGTCAAGGAGGCGCGGGGCAAGTCCGGCGGGCACGGTGACACCGGGGTCGGCCTCGAAACGCAGGGGGCCGGCCGTGCCGGGATGCCGGAGACGCTCCAGCAGCAGTTCCGCCGCCCGGGGGTCGTGCAGGGCGTCGTAGACCAGCAACCCCGCCAAGGGCCCTTCCTGCGCGCGGCCGATGAGGGCCCGGCGAAGGTGCGGTGACATACGGTCTCGTACGCCGAGGAGCAGTTGGTAGCAGTCGCCGGGCGGGGGAGTGCCGCCGGGGGCGGGGACGGGCGTGTGGCCGGTGCGGACGAGCAGATGCAGACAGCCGGGAAACAGCTCGGTCATCGACAGCAGGCCCAGGTCCGTGACGGGCCGGTCCTTGCCCGCGAACCAGCGCTGCTGGGGCAGCCATTCGCGCAGCAGCCCACCGAGCGAGGTCAGCGGCCGGGTGAGGTCCGTCCTGCTCGGGCGAAGAGAAGCGGTCTTCGGCATGGTGACGCGTCCTTTCGCGGGCACACGCTCAATGTCGTCGGCCAGTGCGCGGGGTGACTCGGGTGAGCCGGAACCAGTAGAAGCCGTGTCCTGCGAGGGTGAGTAGGTAGGGGAGTTCACCGATCGCGGGGAAGCGGACTCCGCCGATGAGTTCGACGGGGTGGCTGCCGCTGAACGCCCGTAGGTCGAGTTCGGTGGGCTGGGCGAAGCGGGAGAAGTTGTGGACGCACAGGACGAGGTCGTCCTTGTGTTCGCGCAGGAAGGCGATCACGGCGGGGTTGGAGGAGGGCAGTTCGGTGTACGAGCCCAGTCCGAACGCCGGGTTCTGCTTCCGGATCTCGATCATGCGCCGGGTCCAGTGGAGAAGCGAGGACGGGGACGACATGGAGGCTTCGACGTTGGTGACCTGGTAGCCGTAGACCGGGTCCATGATCGTGGGCAGGAACAGGCGGCCCGGGTCGCAGGAGGAGAACCCTGCGTTCCTGTCGGGTGTCCACTGCATCGGCGTACGCACCGCGTCGCGGTCGCCGAGCCAGATGTTGTCGCCCATGCCGATCTCGTCGCCGTAGTAGAGGATCGGCGAGCCGGGCAGGGACAGCAGCAGGGCGGTGAACAGTTCGATCTGGTTGCGGTCGTTGTCCAGCAGGGGTGCCAGCCGCCGCCTGATACCGATGTTGGCGCGCATACGCGGGTCTTTCGCGTATTCGGCCCACATGTAGTCGCGTTCCTCGTCGGTGACCATTTCGAGGGTGAGCTCGTCGTG
>NZ_JBSFDA010000076.1:0-47275 GCF_053593675.1 Streptomyces sp. NPDC002156
AAGAGGGGTGCGCTGGACGCGCTTGTCCTCAAGCGCCGGACGGGCTGGGTGGGGGTGCGGTGGGTGGGTGGGAAGAGGGGTGCGCTGGACGCGCTTGTCCTCAAATGCCGGACGGGCTGGGTGGGGGTGCGGTGGGTGGGTGGGAAGAGGGGTGCGCTGGACGCGCTTGTCCTCAAGCGCCGGACGGGCTGGGTGGGGGTGCGGTGGGTGGGTGGGAAGAGGGGTGCGCTGGACGCGCTCGTCCTCAAGCGCCGGACGGGCTGAGTGGTGGTCGGTGCTGGAAGTAAGTGATTTGCCTTTGTTGGTTGGGCTGACGTAACGTTGGGTTTACCGACGCGGGGTGGAGCAGCTCGGTAGCTCGCTGGGCTCATAACCCAGAGGTCGCAGGTTCAAATCCTGTCCCCGCTACTTTGAACTGAGGGTCGGAGTCCGTTACAGGGCTCCGGCCCTCAGGCGTGTTGGCGCCCAGCAGCGGATGATGTCGCGGACCGAGACGATGCCCGTGGGCTCGCCGGTGTCGTCCAGGACGATGAGGTGGCGGAAGCCGCCGTGGGCCATCGCATGTGCCGCGTCCTCCAGGGTCCAGGAGGGGGCCGCGAAGACTACGTCGTTGGTGGTGTGGGCGTGGGCGCGTTCCGTGTCGGGGCTCTGGCCCAGGCCGACGGAGTTGAGGATGTCGCGTTCGGTGAGGATGCCGATTCCGCCGGCGTCCGGGTCGAGGACCACCGCCGCGCCGATACGGCGCGCGGCCATCAGTGCGGCGGCCTGGCGGAGTGTGTGATCGGGGCCGATGGTGAGGACCACGGTGCTCATGGCGTCACGTACGAGCATGGGGTGGAGCCACCTCCTAGAGAGTTCCCGCCCCTTGTTCAGGTTTTCACAAGTTCACAAGTGGGGGGACCTTCAGAGTGGCAGTTAAAGGGACGGTCAACAAGAGGAGGGTCAGTAGCGCTGGTTCAGATAGCCCAGCATCTCGTCGTGGAGGTGGCCGTTCGACGCCGCCGCGTCGCCGCTGTGCGGACCCGGGCGGCCGTCGAGGCCGGTGAACGTGCCGCCGGCCTCCGTGACGATGATCGCGTTGGCCGCCATGTCCCACAGGGACAGCTCCGGCTCCGCGCAGATGTCGATCGAGCCCTCGGCGACCATCATGTACGGCCAGAAGTCGCCGTACGCGCGCGTGCGCCACACCTCACGGGTCAGGTCCAGGAAGCCGCCCAGCGCGCCGCGGTCCTCCCAGCCGGTGAGCGACGAGTACGCGAACGACGCGTCCGACATCTTGGAGACGCCCGAGACGCGCAGCCTGGACGCCGAGGAGAGGCTGCGGCCGGTGTAGGCGCCGTGGCCCTTCGCCGCCCACCAGCGGCGGCCCAGGGCGGGGGCCGACACGACGCCGACGACCGGCTGGAAACCGCCCTCGGCCGCCTCCATCAGGGAAATCAGTGTGGCCCAGACGGGCACCCCGCGGACGTAGTTCTTGGTGCCGTCGATCGGGTCGATCACCCAGCGGCGGGGGCCGGTGCCCTCGATGCCGTACTCCTCGCCGAGGATCGCGTCGCGTGGACGGGCCCGCTGCAACTGGCCCCGGATCAGCTCCTCGGCTGATTTGTCCGCCTCGCTGACCGGCGTCATGTCCGGCTTGGTCTCGACCTTGAGGTCGAGTGCCTTGAACCGGCCCATCGTCGTGGCGTCGGCGGCGTCCGCGAGGACATGGGCAAAGCGCAGGTCATCGTGATAGTCGGGCATAGGCGAACCGTATCTTTCACGGCTGCCGCCCGGCTACAGGGGCCATGGGTGCGGTTACCCGCAGTTGTTCGGCTCCCGCCCGGCCCTGGCCGGGGTGCGAATGTCGATACGCGCCCCCTGGCGCTGCCGCGAACCCTTGACAGTGACTCCGTCCGCGTCAAACCTGGGGCGCAGAGCCGCTCGCCCCTGGGAGGCCGATGATGCCTGCAGCGCGGGATTCCCTGCTGGACGCCGCTTACACGGCGCTCGCGCGCCGTCCGTGGTCCGCGGTACGGATGGTCGATGTCGCGGCGGCGGCCGGAGTGTCCCGGCAGACGCTGTACAACGAGTTCGGCAGCAAGGACGGGCTCGCCCGAGCCTTGGTGCGCAGAGAGGCCGACGCCTACCTCGCGGGCGTCGAACGGGCGCTCACCGGGCCCGCCGACCCGGGTGCCGGTGCACGGGAGCGGCTCACCGCCGCCGCCGAGTGGACCACGGCGTCCGCCCGCGACAGCGTGCTCGTACGGGCCCTGCTGACCGGCTGCTGGAGCGAACGGCTGCCCTCGCCGACGCTGTCCGCCGTGCCGTCCTCCGCCGCGGTGCCCGCGCAGCGCCGGGCCGACGGGCCGCTGCCCTCGCCCGGTGAGTTCGTGGCGCTCGTCCGCGACCGTGCCGTGACGGTGCTGTCCGGTCCCGGCGCGGCCAAGTCGGAGGCGGTCGAGATGTCCCGTACCTGCGAACTGGCCGTCCGGCTCGCCCTGTCCTGTGTCGCCGCGCCCCCGGGAGAGGGCGGTGTCGCCGATCTCGTACGGAGTGTGCTGACGAGGTCGGCCGGCGCCGCTGTCTGGAACTGACCCCCGCCGGGCCGGGTTCTAGTGCGACGAGCCCGACAGTTGCAGGCCGATCACTCCGATGATCACCAGGCTGATCGAGACGATCTTCAGGGTGGACACCAGATCGTCGAGGAAGATCATCCCGTAGATCGCGGTACCCGCAGCGCCGATGCCCGTCCATACCGCGTACGCCGGGCCCACGTCGAGCTTCTTCAGGGAGAGGGTGAGGAGGCCGAAGCTGCCCAGCGCGAAGATGCAGAACGCGACCGTCGGCCAGAGGCGGGTGAAGCCGTGCGACAGCTTCAGACAGACGGCGAAGCCGGTTTCCAGGAGTCCCGCCACAACGACCAGCAGCCACGCCATGTCTTGTCCTCCCGTGTACCGCTTCGACTGCTTCGTCTGTTGCGTCCGCTGCATCTGGTTCGTCACGCTCGGATTCGGCTCGGTGCGATTATGCACTTACCGGCACCCGCACCGGCCAAACAACGCGGAGGTCAGGAGGGGAGAGATCCGGGGGAGATCAGTCGCCTTCCGTGCGCTCCCGGGTCGACAGCAGCCGGCGCAGCGAGTAGAGACGCGCCGGATCGGCGTGGCCCTTCTCGACCCACTCGTCCAGCGCGCAGTCGGGCTCGTCGTGACTGCACGCGCGCGGGCAGTTCTCCGTACCCGGTTCGAGGTCGGGGAAGGCGTGGATCACGAGGGACGGGTCGACGTGGTGCAGCCCGAACGAACGTACGCCCGGGGTGTCGACCACCCAGCCGGTGTTGCCCGGGAGGGGGAGGGCCAGGGCGGAGGTGGTGGTGTGGCGGCCACGGCCCGTGACCGCGTTGACGTGTCCCGTCGAACGGCGCTGGTCGTTCGGTACGAGAGCGTTGACCAGGGTCGTCTTGCCTACGCCCGAGTGGCCGACGAACGCGGTGATCTTGCCGTCCAGCTGCTCGCGTACGCGGGCCACGGCCGCGCCGCTCTCCAGCTCCTGGCGGCTGGTGACGACGTACGGGATGTCCAGGGCGCCGTACAGCTCCAGGAGCTGGTCGGGCGGGGAGAGGTCCGACTTGGTCAGGACGAGGAGGGGGGTCAGGCCGCCGGCGTACGCCGCCACCAGGCAGCGGTCGATCAGGCGGGGGCGGGGTTCCGGGTCCGCGAGGGCCGTGACGATGGCGAGCTGGTCGGCGTTGGCCACGACCACGCGCTCGTAGGGGTCGTCGTCGTCCGCCGTGCGGCGCAGGAGGGAGGTGCGCGCCCCGATGCGGACGATGCGGGCCAGAGTGTCCTTCTTGCCGGAGAGGTCGCCGATGACGGACACGTGGTCGCCGACCACCGCGGCCTTGCGGCCCAGTTCGCGGGCCTTCATCGCCATGACGATCCGGTCGTCGACCAGGACGGTCAGCCGGCCCCGGTCGACGGTGAGGACCATGCCGTCGGCCGCGTCCTCGTGCTTCGGGCGGATGTTCGTACGGGGTCGGTTGCCCTTGGGGTTCGGGCGCGAGCGGATGTCGTCCTCGTCGGTGTTCTTGCCGTAGCGGCGCATGATCCAGGTCCGCCCGTCAGTTCCCGAGCATTCCGGTCCACAGATCGGGGAAGTCCGGGAGGGTCTTCGCCGTCGTCGCCACGTTCTCGATCTGTACGCCCTTCACCGCCAGGCCGATGATCGCACCGGCTGTTGCCATGCGGTGGTCCTCGTACGTGTGGAAGGTGCCGCCGTGCAGCGGGCGCGGGCGGATGTGCAGACCGTCGGCCGTCTCGGTGACGTCGCCGCCGAGTTCGTTGATCTCCTTGGTCAGGGCTGCCAGGCGGTCCGTCTCGTGGAGGCGGAGGTGTGCCACGCCGGTGAGGGTGGAGGGGGAGTCGGCGAGGGCGGCGACCGCCGCGATGCCCGGGGTCAGCTCGCCGACCTCGCCGAGGTCCACGTCGATGCCGTGGATCGCGCCGGAGCCGGTGAACTCCAGGCCGTACTCGGTGAGTTCGCAGGAACCACCCATCTCCGTGAAGATCTCGCGGAGCCGGTCGCCGGGCTGGGTGGTGCGGGCCGGCCAGTCGGGGATCGTCACCTTGCCGCCGGTCACCAGGGCCGCCGCCAGGAAGGGCTGGGCGTTGGAGAGGTCCGGTTCGATGGTCAGGTCCCGGCCGAGCAGGGCGCCCGGGGTGACCCGCCAGACGTTCGGTTCGCCGCCCGACTCGGGGGTGTCGACCTGGGCGCCGACCGAGCGGAGCATGTCGACGGTCATGCGGATGTGGGGGAGCGAGGGCAGGGTCGCGCCGGTGTGGCGGACCTCCACGCCCTGGTTGAAGCGGGGGGCGGAGAGCAGCAGGGCGCTCACGAACTGTGAGGACGAGGACGCGTCGATCGACACCGGGCCGCCGTCCAGGGCGCCGCTGCCGTGCACGGTCAGGGGGAGCGTGCCGCGGGCGTCGTCGTCGATGCGGGCGCCGAGGGCGCGCAGGGCGTCGATGACGCCGTTGAGGGGGCGCTCGTAGGAGCGGGGGTCGCCGTCGAAGCGGATGGGGCCGTCGGCGAGGGCGGCGACCGGGGGGAGGAAGCGCATCACGGTGCCGGCGTTGCCGACGTCCACCGTGGCGGGGCCGTGGAGGCCTGCGGGGAGTACGCGCCAGGTCTCGCCGGTGCCGTCGGGGCCTACGCCCTCCTCGATGCCTACGCCCATGGTGCGGAGGGCGCCGGCCATGAGGAGGGTGTCGCGTGAGCGGAGGGGGCGGCGCAGCCAGCCCGGTTCTGAGGCGAGGGCGGCGAGTACTAGGGCGCGGTTGGTGACTGACTTGGACCCGGGCACGTGGACCGTCGCGTCGACGGCTCCGCTCGCGTGCGGGGCGGGCCAGAGGGCGGTGTCTGCGGGGTTCGGGGCCATGGGGTCACTTTAGTGGGGGTTCGGTGTGTCGGGTTTGGCTGGGGAAGGTGGGTTCGTTGTCGGGTGCGGGCGCGTTGTGGCTGGTCGCGCAGTTCCCCGCGCCCCTAAGACGCTGCCCCTTCGGGGCGCGTCATCCGCCCAGGCCCCGCGTCCGCCCAGACGCGTCATCCGCCCAGGCCCCGCGTCCGCCCAGACGCGTCATCCGTGCAGGCCCCGCGTCCGCCCAGCCCCGCGTCCGTCCAGGCTCCGTGTCCGTCCAGGGCCCGCCATCCCCTTGCCACCCGGCTCACACCTCCAGTAGCCACCTGCCGCCGCCTATCAGTGAGCACAGGCTCACCGCGTGGAACAGGAAGAGCCACAAGCCTGCTGGGACGTGGGTCAGCCTTGACAGTTGGTCTGCGTCCGAGTCGCCTGCTCCGCCCCTGCGGCGTTTTGCCTGGAGTTCGAAGGCTGGGCGGACTCCGCCCAGGAGGAGGAACCAGACCACCGCGTAGGCGAAGGCCGCCTGGATCTGGGGGCCGGTCAGCCAGGAGACCGCCAGGAAGGTGCCGCCGGAGATGAACACCGTGAGGGCGCCGTACGCGTTGCGGATCATCACCAGCATCGCCACGAGCAGGACCGTGGCCAGCCACAGGAGGGCCGTGATGTGGCCTGCGGCCAGCAGGGCGGCGCCGCCCAGGCCCAGGAGCGGGGGAGCCGTGTAGCCGAACGCGGCCGTCAGGATCATGCCTATGCCGTGCGGCTTGCCCCGGCTGACCGTGAGGCCGCTGGTGTCGGAGTGCAGGCGTATGCCGGTGAGGGTACGGCCGGTCAGCAGCGCGACCAGACCGTGGCCGCCCTCGTGCGCGATGGTGATGGCGTTGCGCGAGAGGCGCCACAGGGGATGCGGGACGGTCACGGCGAGCGCGGCCACCAGGGTCGCGATCACCACCCACAGGTCGGGGTCGGGCTGGCTGCCGAAGATCTCGTCCCAGAGGCCGGCCAGCGAGGTGGATGCGGTGCTGTCCATTGTCGGCGGAGGCTCCCTAGTGTCGCGTCGAATCTGGCAGTGTGACATGTATGTGCGGTAGGTATGCAGCGAGTCGTGCGCCCGAGGATCTCGCAGGAGTCTTTGAGATCGACAAGTGGGATCCCGAGGAGACACTCGCCCCCGACTACAACGTGGCCCCGACCAAAGAGGTCTACGCGGTACTCGACCGTCCTCTGAAGGACGCCGAGGATCCGAAGCCGGTTCGGCAGCTGCGGAAGTTGAAGTGGGGGCTTGTGCCGTCCTGGGCCAAGACCCCCGAAGGCGGCGCCCGGATGATCAACGCGCGCGCCGAGACCGTCCACGAGAAGCCCTCGTACCGTCGGGCCTTCACCACCCGGCGCTGCATCCTGCCCGCCGACGGCTACTACGAGTGGGTCACCGCGGCCGGCGAGCGGGAGCTGGAGGTCGAGGGGAAGAAGAAGCGGCCCCGCAAGCAGCCGTACTTCGTGACGCCCGCCGACGGGTCGGTCTTCGCGATGGCGGGGCTGTACGAGTTCTGGCGGGACCGGACCCTGCCCGACGACCACCCGCAGGCCTGGTGGGTGACGTGCTCGGTCATCACCACCGAGGCCGAGACCTCCCCGCTCGCGGTCGGCCCCGCCGAGGGCCCGCGCACCCTGGCCGACATCCACCCCCGGATGCCCCTGATGCTCACCCCGGACCACTGGGACGCCTGGCTCGACCCGGCCCGTACGGACGTGGACGACCTGCGTGAGCTGCTCGCGCCGCCGCCCGCCGGGCTGATGCGCGCCTACCCCGTCTCCACGGCCGTCAGCAACGTCCGCAACAACGGACCGGAGCTGCTGACCGAGCTGGAGGGGCCCGAGGAGGGCACACTCTTCTGACGTGAGCCCAACCAACACACGTATCCAGACCGTCGAGACCGACGCCGGTCCCGCTCGCGTCACCTGGCACCCGGCCCCGCACCCCCGACTCGTCCTCGCCGTCAGTCATGGCGCCGGGGGCGGCATCGAGGCCCGCGATCTTCAGGCGCTCGCCGGGGAGCTGCCCGCGCACGGCGTCACCGTGGCGCTCGTCGAGCAGCCCTGGCGGGTGGCCGGGAAGAAGGTGGCGCCCGCGCCGAAGACGCTGGACGTGGGGTGGCGGGGGATCTGGCCCGCGCTCGCCAAGGCCGGGCTGCCGGTGATCGCCGGTGGGCGCAGCGCCGGGGCCCGCGTGGCCTGTCGTACGGCCGGGGAACTGGGCGCCGTGGCCGTGCTCGCGCTCTCCTTCCCGCTGCACCCGCCGGGCAGGCCCGAGAAGTCGCGGGCCGACGAGCTGCTCGGGGCCGGGGTGCCCACCCTTGTCGTCCAGGGCGGCAACGATCCGTTCGGGAAGCCGGACGAGTTCCCGGCGGGGGACTTCGAGTTGGCGGAGGTGCCGTACGGCGATCATGGATTCGTCCTGCCCAAGAGGGCGCCCCTCGGGCAGGACGAGGCTGTGGCGTTGATCACCGCACGGGTCGTGGAGTGGACCGCGTCACTCGGGTGACGGCCGGGAATGCCGGGCGGCGGACCGCTGTTGTGCGGATCAGATACCACAAGCGTGTGGTGACCGTTCGTACGAGAGGAAGTCCGCCGCATGGGTTCGACCATCTGCCCGAATCGCCGCAGCAGCGCTGACCTGGACTGGACGGTCCTGCACGCGGCGAAGACCGCCCCTATTCGGGCGGCGGGCGGACAGGATGTGCATCCTTCCCCGACCGCAGGTCGTCTATCCTCCGATTCGAGTGGGATCGGTTTCGGTCTCACCACGTCACTGGAGGAGGTGGGTCCGGTCACTGGGACCGACGCAGGGACCGAACACGGCCAGGCGGAGCAGCCCGAGGGCCCGGGCAGGAGTGAGTCGACCGCGGAGCGCAGCGCGCGCTTCGAGCGGGACGCGCTCGAATTCCTCGACCAGATGTACTCGGCCGCGCTGCGCATGACGCGCAACCCGGCCGACGCCGAGGACCTGGTGCAGGAGACGTACGCGAAGGCGTACGCGTCCTTCCACCAGTTCCGTGAGGGCACCAACCTCAAGGCGTGGCTGTACCGCATCCTCACGAACACGTTCATCAACTCGTACCGCAAGAAGCAGCGCGAGCCCCAGCGCAGTGCCGCCGAGGAGATCGAGGACTGGCAGCTGGCGCGTGCCGAGTCGCACATGTCGACCGGTCTGCGCTCCGCCGAGTCGCAGGCGCTCGACCACCTGCCCGACTCGGACGTCAAGGAAGCGCTGCAGGCGATCCCGGAGGAATTCCGGATCGCGGTGTATCTCGCGGACGTAGAGGGCTTTGCGTACAAGGAGATCGCGGACATCATGGGGACACCCATCGGTACGGTGATGTCCCGGCTGCACCGCGGCCGTCGCCAGCTGCGCGGCATGCTGGAGGACTACGCCCGTGACCGTGGCCTGGTCCCGGCCGGTGCCGGAGAGTCGAACGAAGCGAAAGGCTCGGGCTCATGAGCTGCGGAGAGCCGCACGAGACGGACTGCAGTGAAGTACTCGATCATCTCTACGAGTTCCTCGACCGGGAGATGCCGGACTCGGACTGCACCAAGTTCGAGGTCCACTTCGAGGAGTGCTCTCCGTGCCTGGAGAAGTACGGGCTCGAACAGGCCGTGAAGAAGCTCGTGAAGCGCTGCTGCGGTCAGGACGACGTGCCGACCGATCTGCGCGCCAAGGTGATGGGGCGGCTCGACATGATCCGCTCCGGCCAGGCCGTGCCCGAGCACGACATCGCCACCGAGGGCTGACGCTCTCGAACCGCCATCGGCCCCGCTCAGCGGGGCCGATCGCTGCTTTCCGGCTCGGACGTCCTCAGACGTCCAGGCCGTTCTCGATCCGCTTCAGGCTGTGCCGGGCCAGCGCCAGGTTGCTGCGCGACCGGTCGAGCGCGACGTACAGGAAGAGCGCGCCCTTGCTGCTGGCCAGCGGGCGGATCAGGTGGTACTGCCTGCCCAGCGTGATCAGGATGTCCTCGATGGTGTCGTCCATGTCCAGCGAGGCAAGCGTGCGCATCTTCGACCGCACGACCTCGGTGTTGCCCGCCGCCGCCAGTTCCAGGTCGAGGCCCGGGCCGCCGCCGAGGGTGCCGAGCGACATCCCGCTGTCGTAGTCGACGAGCGCCACTCCGAGCGCCCCGTCGACGGTCATGACTTCCTTGAGAGCTGTCTCGATGTTCATTCTTGCTGCCCCAATTCCTCAGTGACGCTGACCGGTCGCTGTCCGTGCAACTACGATCGAACTCAAGCGACTTGCGGGTCGTAAAACATCAACTTTGGTGTGTGTTACGAAAGTTGTCGTTCAAAGTACTGTGCAACGGTCGTACGTGAAGGGGGAATGGCGAAATGACGACGGCAGTTGAGGCTTCGCTGGCCCGGTTCCTCGACTCCCCCGGCGTCACCGGTGTCGCCCTCGTCGACGCCGTCACCGGCCTCACCTACGGAGTGGCGGGAGACGTCACCGAGGCCGGCGACGGTCAGGAGAGTTCCGAGTTCGCCTCCCTCGTCGCGGACCGGCTGGGCCGGGCGGGTGCCGAGGGCGAGCTGGAGAGCGTCGTCACCACCAGCGTGCGCCGCCATCAGGTCCTGCTCGCGGTGGGCCGCCCGGCCGGCGACCCGCTGCTGCTGACGGCCGGACTCGACCGGGAGCGGGCCAACCTCGCCCTCGCCGCACGCAGTATGGGCGACCTGGCCGGCGAGGTGCTGGCATGACCGGCATCCTCGGTGTGGCCGGCCCGAGAGTGCGGGTGAGCGCATGAACGCGTCCGCCGCGCGCAACCTGCCCGCGCTGCTCCTGGGGCTGCGCGAGGAGGAGTTCAGCGGCACGGTACGGGTCGCGGGCATGCCTGGTGGCACGATTCACCTACGAGCCGGTCTGGTGGGCGCGGTGGAGACACCGGGCGCGCCGACCGCCACCTCGGCCCTGCTGACCTCCGGCCGGATCGACGACGAGGCCTGGCTCGCCGCGTGCGCCGCACAGCCCGACCCCGACCTGCTCGGTGAACGTCTGGTGGCCGACGGGCTGGTGGGCGCCGCGGAACTCGAAGTCGTCTGCACGGCCGCCGTGTTCGACGCGGCCTTCGCCATGTCGCTGGGCGCGCCGGGCGGTTGGGAGCTGAGCGCCCCGGAACCGGCCCTCCGTGTCCGACCCGGCGTGGAACCACGGCAGTTGACCGACGAGACCACGCGGCGTATCGCGCTGCTCAGCCGACTGTGGGGACCCCCGGGCGAACTCGCCCGCGCGCGCCCCACACCGGGCACAGGGGTCGTGGAGGGGCCGCTGTCCGGTCGGCACGAGGACGTTCTGAACCAGGTCAACGGGCGCCGTACGGCCCGGGACATAGCCTTCGCGCTGGGGCGCGGACTGTACGCCGTGATGCTGGACCTGATCCGCATGGAGACGCTCGGGCTCCTCCGATGGGGGACCCCGACCGCACCCGGCGGCCGGCCCAGCACCGCGCCACGTGTCACCCCCGGCCGTACGACGGCCGCCGGCCCGCCGCCGGTGCCGTCGAGAACCGAGCCGCTGCCGAGGCGTATGCCCAGGGGCGGAGAGAGAGGGGGGTAGTGAGTGCGGACGACGGACGAGACGACGGACGAGACACCGAAATCGCTGCCGGAACCAACGGCGAAAGCAACGGGAAAGCCGGGAAAACCTCGAAAACCGGGGAGACCGACGGGGGAACAGCTGGCGAAACCGTCGACGAAGGCGCGGCGACCCAGAACGATCAGGGTGTGAGTACACCCCCTCCGCCCGTACGGAGGCCGCTTCCCGTACGGCCTCCCGCGAATCCCGCCCTACTGGGCCCCACGGCCGAAGAACTGGCCGCCGACCAACCCTCTGTCGAGACGCTGCGGCGGGTCCGCCATGCGTTGCGCGCTCTTCCGGAGCCCGACTGACCGCAAGGAGTACGTCCCATGGGTCCCCTGAGCCCTCCCCTGAGCGAAGAAAACCCGGAGCCCTCCCAGTCCGCCCAGCTGACCGGCATCCTCACCTCGTTACGGGACCGGGTGATGGGAGTCTCCGAAAGCGTCCTGTCCACGGTGGACGGCCTTCTGGTCGTCGCCGACACGGACACCGCGCACCCCGAGTCGATCGCCGCGCTCGCCGCCGCCACGCTCGGAGTGAGCCGCCGGATCGCCGAGCAGGCGAACGTCGGCGTGCTCCGCGAGGTGGTCGCCCGCTGCGGCGCAGGGCATGTCATCGTGCTGGCCGTCGGCGAACGCGCCCTGCTGACCGTCATGGGCGACGACGGGCTGGACATCGCCGCGTTCCAGCGTGAATCCCCGGCCACGGTCGAGGAGTTGACCAAGGTGCTGGCCGCGGATGTGGCGTACTGACACGGACGCGCACGGTTCCCTCTAACGGGCTAATCTGCGGCTCCTGAGGCCTGGGATTCGCCCAATGCCTCCGTACGGCCGCCACCGGCCGCCCTATCCTCCATGTCCCGGAGCCTGAACAGGCTTGTGCCGAACGCCAGCCCGGCCGGCCCCGGTCCGGGACACGGGGGAGGGAGCGCCATGCGGTCGATCACACCGTGGGCGCGTGTCTACGTCGTCGCTGTCGCCCTGGGGGCCGTCCTCTGCGCGGCGCCCGTCCGATCCGCGCACGCTCCCTGGGGCGCCGTCGCGCTGTTCGCCGCGCTGTGCGCCGCGTGCGAGCAGCTCGCGGTGGGCCGGTTCGGCGGGGGCCGCGGGTACGAGGGTCCGGGCGCCGCCGGTTCCGGGGGCGCCGGTGGCGGGCCGCCCCGGTGGCACACGCCCGTCCTGCTCGCCGGTGCCTTCCTGCTGCCGCCCGCAGCGGCCGCGCTCGTACCGCTGCCGGGCGCGTTGCTGGTCAGGGGCGCCGAACGCACACCGTGGCCACGCCGGCTCTGGCGGGCCGGACAGCTCGGGATCGGCACCTGGGCGGCCTCGCGGGTGCACTGGTCGCTCGGCGGTCCTGACGCGGTCGACTCCGCCGGGTTCCCGTACGCGCTGTTCGGCGCCGGGGTGGCCGTGGTCGCGTTCTGCCTGGTCCTGGCCCTGCTCGACGGAGGCATCCTGGCGCTCGCCGAACGGGTCCCGGTGCGGCTGGCCTGGCGGGGACTGTTCGTACGGTCTCTGGTGCCGGTCGGGGTGCACGGGCTCGCCGGGCTGATGATGGCCGTCCTGTGGCGCGGCCCGTACGGACCCGTCGCCGCGCTGCTCGTGCTGCTGCCGATGTGGGTGTCGTGGTGGGTGTTCGCCCAGTACCACCGGGAAAGGGCGGCACACCAGGCGACGATCCGGGCGCTCGTGCAGGCCGTCGACATCAAGGACGGCTACACGCGCGGGCACAGCGAGCGGGTCGGACAGGCGTCGATGCTGATCGCGCGGGAACTGGGCATGGACGACGAGCGGGTCGAAGTCCTGCGGTTCGCCGGAATCCTGCACGACGTGGGCAAGCTGGGCGTTCCCACGCGGCTCCTGCGGAAGGACGGGCCGCTCACCCCGGAGGAGCGCCGGGTGATCGAGCTGCACCCGGAGTACGGGCACGAGATCGTCCGGGGGATCGGCTTCCTAGGGGAGGCCCGGTCGGCGATCCTGCACCATCACGAGCGACTGGACGGGAGCGGGTACCCGTACGGGCTCGTCGGAAGCCAGATCCCGGAGTTCGCACGGGTCGTGGCCGTCGCGGACGCGTTCGACGCGATGACGTCGACGCGGTCCTACAGTCGGGCGAGACCTGTGCCGGTGGCGCTGGCGGAGCTGGAGCGGTGTGCGGGGACGCAGTTCGACCCGGTGATGGTCCGGGCGTTGGTGCGGGGGCTGGAGCGCGGGGGTGGGTGGCATCCGGCGGTCACGGCCGACTCGGGGCACTCCGACGCCGACCGCACGCCGGCCCCCGGGATTCCGGCCCCGCTGGGGTCCACCGCGGGGACGGTGAGATGAGAACACTGGTTCATCTCACCGCCGCTCTCCTGACCCTGCTCTCCCTCGCCCACACCCTCTGGTCCGGCCTCGACGAGCGTGCCGTCGCGCTCTGCTTCGGGCTGCTCGTGGTCCTCGGGGAGCTGACCCGGTGGAGCGGGCCCGAGTCGCGGGAGGTGGCGCCGCTCGCCGCCGCCGGGGCGCTGTCGTACGCGCTGCTCGGGGAGGACGCCGGGCGGGCCACGCACCACGGCGCCCTCCAGGTCGTCGCCGTCGTCTTCGCGGCCACCCTCGTCGGCTGCGTGCCGCACGTCGCACGCGGGCAGGGGCCGACCGCCGACCACCTCGCCCGGCGCGTCCTCACCGCCGGCTTCGCCGCCGTCTGTTTCCAACCCCTCTACAACCAGGGCGTGTTCGAGGCCTGGGGCGGCCCCGCCTACGTCCTGCTGCTCGTCGCGCTGCTCGGGCTCACCGCGCTGTGCGACGCCGTACTCGCCGCCGCGCTGGCCCACTCGCGCACCGGCTGGCCGTTCGGTCCGCTGCTGCGGGACGAGCTGCGGGCCACCCTGGGCATCGGGACCGCGGTGTGTGCGACCGGGGTGGTCATGGCGCTGGCGGTCGCCGTCGTCGGGCTCTGGGCGCTGCCCGTCTTCTCGCTGCCGTTGCTCCTCACCCAGCTCTCCTTCCGGCGGTACGCGGCCGTGCGGGCCACCTATCGGCAGACCATCGCCTCCCTGGCCCGCGCCACCGAGATCGCCGGGTACACCCCGGCCGGGCACGCCCGGCGGGTCGCGGTGCTGAGCACGGCGGTGGGGCGGGAGCTGGGGCTGTCCGAGCCGGAGCTGACCGTGCTGGAGTACGCGGCCCTCATGCACGACATCGGGCAGCTCAGCCTCGTCGACCCGGTACCGGCCGGCGCCACGGCCGTACTCCCGGTGGAGGAACAGCGCCGGATCGCGCTGCTCGGCGGGGCCGTCGTACGGCAGACGGGGGTTGCCGCCGCGGTCGCCGTGGTCGTGGAGCGGCAGGCCGATCCGTACCGGGAGCAGCCGGTCTCCGCGCGGATCGTGCGGGCCGTCAACGCATACGAGGAGAAAGTCCGGGAAGCCGGAGCGGACGGGCCGCTGCGGGCTCTCGAAGAGCTGCGGCTGGGAACCGGCCGGGACTACCAGCCCGAGGTCGTGGAATCACTCGCCCGGGTGCTCGCCAGAAATGGCGGCGCCGTCCGCGAGCGCATCGGCTGAAGGTGGTGGTGGGAGAGGGGTGGACGGTCTTACGCTGCCCTCGGTTGGGTAACCCATGGGTAATGAGCGCCCCTCCAGCGGTCCGTGGTTGGATGCGAGGGAGAGGCTGTACGGGGGCAGAAGCCGGCCCACTCCACGGCACTGGCAGGCGGGAATCGTGAGGATCTTCGGCAAGGGACGGCACCGGCCCTCCGCCTCATGGCGGCAGGCCACCGACCGCGCGTTCACGCTGATCGGCGACGGGCGGTACGAGGACGCGGGGGCGCTGCTGACACGTGCCGCCGATCTTGAACCGTGGCTGTCCGAGTCGTGGTTCAACCTCGCTCTGCTGCACAAGTTCCGGCACGACTGGGAGCAGGCGCGGGCGGCCGGTCTGCGCGCTGTCGCGCTGCTCGACCGGGAGACCGGGGCCCCCGATTGGTGGAACGTGGGCATCGCCGCCACCGCCCTCCAGGACTGGCCGCTGGCCCGGCGGGCCTGGCAGGCGTACGGGCTGCGGGTGCCCGGGGGCGTCACGGCCGCCGGTGAGCCCGTCGGCATGGACCTGGGCAGCGCGGCCGTACGACTGTCGCCCGAGGGCGAGGCCGAGGTCGTGTGGGGGCGGCGGCTGGATCCCGCCCGGATCGAGGTGCTGTCGATCCCGCTGCCGTCGTCCGGGCGGCGCTGGGGCGAGGTCGTGCTGCACGACGGGGTGCCGCACGGTGAGCGGACGACTGCCGCCGGGCACTCCTACCCCGTCTTCGACGAGATCGAGCTGTGGGCGCCGTCGCCGGTGCCGACGTGGGTGGTCCTGCTGGAGGCTGCGGCCGAGGAGGACCGGGACGCGTTGGAGCGGCTGGCGTCCGACGCGGGATTTGCCGCCGAGGACTGGTCGTCGTCCGTTCGGTTGTTGTGTCGGATGTGTTCGGAGTCGCGGATGCCGTCCGACGAGGGTGACGGTGACCATCTTGATCCGCACGATCACAGTGAGCCCGGTCATCCTGGGCCGTTGGGGCATCGTACGGATGGGCAGTTCTGGGCGCCGGAGCGGGAATGCGGCATCGCTGCCCCGGCCTCGTTGGTGAAGGGGCTGCTGGACGGGTGGGTTGCCGACAGCCCGGAGACTCGGGCCTGGCGGGATCTCGAAGAGGTTTGTTAGGTCTCGTTGCCGGGTGCGGGTCCGGTGGGGGCTGGTCGCGCAGTTCCCCGCGCCCCTAAGGATGCCCCTGCGGGGCGGCCCTTAGGGGCGCGTCCCCGTACCCTGTATCCGCAACTCTCCCCCTGTTTGTTTGAGGAAGGCATCGTCGGTCATGGCGCAGCAGGACACCGATCAGCAGCACGCGGGCGTGCTTCCCGTGGACGACGAGGGCTTCGTCATCGATACCGAGGACGGGGAGGAGCGTGAGGCCGCCTGGCGGGAGCGTGGGACCTCGCGGCCCATCACGGTCGTCGGTAATCCGGTGCTGCACAAGGAGTGCCAGGACGTCACCGAGTTCGACGCGGAGCTGGAGCAGCTGGTCGCGGACATGTTCGCCAGCCAGCGCACCGCCGAGGGCGTGGGTCTGGCCGCCAACCAGATCGGTGTCGATCTGAAGGTCTTCATCTACGACTGCCCCGACGACGAGGGTCAGCGGCACACCGGGGTCATCTGCAACCCCAAGCTCGTCGAGCTGCCCGCCGACCGGCGTCGGCTGGACGACAGCAACGAGGGCTGCCTCTCCGTGCCGACCGCGTACGCGCCGCTCGCCCGGCCCGACTACGCCGAGGTGACCGGGCAGGACGAGAAGGGCAACCCGATCAAGGTGCGCGGCACCGGCTACTTCGCACGCTGTTTGCAGCACGAGACCGATCACCTCTACGGGTACCTGTACATCGACCGGCTCTCCAAGCGCGAGCGCAAGGACGCCCTGCGCCAGATGGCCGAGAACGAGCCCCGGTACCCCGTGGTCGCGAACGACTGACAGCTCCTGAGGCACACGCGCACTCATCCGCACACGAACGGCCCCTGACCAGGGGCCGTTCGTGTTTCGGTCGTACGTCCGTCGCACGTTCGATCGAAAGTCGGACTCAAGTGTGCTTGTAGTGATCCAGAATCAGTCAGACCAGCGGCGAATCTCGGCAGCTTGGGGTAGTGAAGGAAGCAAATCCGTTCCCAGAACGGTCAGTTGTGGTGCTGAATGGGAAGTGCGGGGATACGCAACGGCGCACGCCCGGCACAGCGGGAGGGGTGTTGCGCCAACTGGCGGCTGAGAGGGGTTTGTTCGTGCCTGCTTTCCCACACAGCACCTCACCGGCGACAACAGCGGTAGCGATCCCACCATCACTGGCCTTACCGGTGATCGAGGCGGCGTTTCCCCGGCAACTGCATCCGTATTGGCCCCGACTTCAGGAGAACACCAGGGGCTGGCTGCTGGAAAAACGCCTCATGCCGGCGGACAAGGTCGCAGAATATGCCGACGGCCTTTGCTATACCGACCTCATGGCCGGGTACTACCTCGGCGCCCGGGACGACGTACTCCAGGCGATAGCGGACTTCAGTGCCTGGTTCTTCGTCTGGGACGACCGCCACGACCGTGACATCGTGCACGGCCGCCCCGCCGCCTGGCGGAAACTCAGGAGCCGTCTCCATGCCGCGCTGGACGCACCCGGGCTGTATCTGTACCACCGGGATCCGCTGGTCGCGGGGTTCGCGGACAGTGTGCTGCGGCTGTTCTCGTTCCTGGGCAGGAAGTGGAACGCACGCTTCGCGCGGCATTTTCACGCGGTGATCGACGCGTACGACCGTGAGTTCCGTAACCGTACAAACGGAACCGTGCCGAAAGTCGAGGAATATCTCGAACTGCGGCGGCTCACCTTCGCGCACTGGATCTGGACCGATCTCCTGGAACCGAGCGCGGGCTGTGAACTCCCCACGGTGGTGCGGAAGCAGCCCGCATTCCATCGGGCGGCGCTGCTGAGCCAGGAATTCGCCGCCTGGTACAACGACCTCTGCTCGCTCCCGAAGGAAATCGCGGGAGACGAGGTCCACAATCTCGGAATCAGTCTCATCCGGCATGAGGGGATGACTCTCGAAGAGGCCATCGCGGAAGTCAGGGGGCGGGTCGAGGAGTCCATTCTGGATTTTCTCGCGGCGGAGCAGGAAGCACGTCGGTTCGCCGAATCGCTCGACGACGGCAGCACCCGGGGAAAGGAAATGAGCAGCGCCGTGAACGCCTGTCTCGACAACATGCGGAACTGGTTCAGTTCCGTCTACTGGTTCCACCACGAGTCCGGCCGCTACATGGTCGACAACTGGGACGACCGCTCCACACCCCCGTACGTCAACAACGAAGCGGCAGGTGAGAAATGACCGTCGAATCCGTGCGGCCCGCGTCTCCTCCCATGAGCGAACCGCCCCTCGCCGGCGGCGGTGTCCCGCTCCTCGGCCATGGCTGGCAGCTGGTCCGCGACCCGCTCGGCTGGTTCGCCCGGCTCCGCGACCACGGCGACGTCGTACGGCTGAAGCTCGGCCCCAAGACGGTGTACGCGGCCACCTCGCCGGAACTGGTCGGGGAACTCGCGCTCAACCCGGCCTACATCATCGGCGGCCCGCTGTGGGAGTCCCTGGAGGGGCTGCTCGGCAAGGAGGGCGTGGCCACCGCCAACGGGCCCACCCACCGGCGCCAACGGCGCACCATCCAGCCCGCGTTCCGGCTGGACGTCCTGCCCGAGTACGGGCCGATCCTGGAGGAGGAGGCACACGCGTTCGCCCAGCGCCTGCGGCCGGGCGAGACCGTCGACTGCACCGCGGAGTCCTTCCGGGTCGCCGTGCGCATCGCGGCCCGCTGTCTGCTGCGCGGCGACTACATGGACGAGCGGGCCGACCGGCTGTGCGCCGCGCTCGCCACGGTGTTCCTGGGGATGTACCGGCGCATGGTGATCCCCGCGGGACCGCTCTACCGGCTCCCGCTGCCGGGCAACCGCAAATTCAACCGAGCCCTGGCCGATATGCATCTCGTCGTCGACGAGATCGTGGCCGAGCGCCGGGCATCCGGTCAAAATCCGGACGATTTGCTGACGGCGTTGCTGTCGGCCAAGGACGAGAATGGCGACCCCATAGGCGAACAGGAGATCCACGATCAGGTCGTCGCCATTGTCACCCCGGGCGCCGAAACCGTCGCCTCCACGATCATGTCGTTGCTCCAGGTCCTCGCCGAACAGCCGGACCACGCCGACAAGGTGGCCGAGGAGGCCGAATCGGTCGGGGGCGACCGCGCGGTCGCATTCGCGGACGTCCGCAAGCTGACGCACACGAACAATGTCCTCGTCGAGACGATGCGTTTGCAGCCGCCCGTATGGATATTGACCCGGCGGGCGGTGGCCGAGACCGAGCTGGGCGGCTATCGGATTCCGGCCGGTGCCGATCTCGTGTACAGCCCGTACGCGATCCAGCGCGATCCGCGTTCGTACGAGCGGAACACCGAGTTCGACCCCGACCGCTGGCTTCCGGAACGCACCAGGAGTCTGCCCAAGTACGCGATGACCCCGTTCGGCGTGGGCAACCGCAAGTGTCCGAGCGACCACTTCTCGATGGCCATGCTCACCATTCTCACGGCTGAGCTGGCGAGGAAGTGGCGCTTCGAACGGGTGCCCGGTTCACGCGACGCGGTCCGCGTGGGCATCACCCTGCACCCGGACCGGCTGCTGCTGCGGGCGATACCCCGCTGAAGGCGCCCGGGCAAGGCAACAGGCGTACGTTCAGGCGGCTTCCGGGCCCTTGAACGTACGCCGGTACGCCTGCGGGGTGGTCCCCAGCGACCGTACGAACTGGTGGCGCAGCGCCGCCGCGTTGCCGAAACCGGTGCGCCAGGCGATCGCGTCCATCGTCTCGTCCGTCGCCTCCAGCAACTGCTGGGCCAGCAGCACGCGTTGCCGCAGGATCCAGCGGTAGGGCGTGGTGCCGGTCTCCTGCTGGAAGCGGCGGGCGAAGGTGCGCGGCGACATGTGGGCGCGCTCGGCGAGCTGCTCGACGGTCACCTCCTCGTCGAGATGGCGCTCCATCCAGACCAGCACCGACCCCACGGTGTCGCACCGCGACCGGGGCAGGGGCCGCTCGATGTACTGGGCCTGCCCGCCGTCCCGGTGCGGCGGTACGACCATCCGGCGGGCGATGGAGTTGGCGACCTCGGGCCCGTGCTCCTCACGCACGATGTGCAGACAGGCGTCGATCCCGGCGGCCGTACCGGCGGAGGTGATCACCGGTCCCGCGTCGACGTACAGCACGTCCGGCTCGACCTCGATGCGCGGATAGCGCCGGGCCAGCTCGTCCGCGTGCCGCCAGTGCACCGCGCACCGTCGGCCGTCCAGCAGGCCCGCGGCGGCGAGCACGAAGACCCCGGAGCAGACGCTGAGCACCCGGGCCCCGCGCTCCACGGCCCGCCGCAGCGCGTCGAGCAGCTCCGGCGGGTACTCCCGGTCGGCATAGGTCTGCCCGGCCGGTACGGCGATCAGGTCGGCGCTCTCCAGCCGCTCAAGGCCGTGGTCCAGCTGCACCGAGAAGCCCGCGTGGGTGCTCAGCGTCGGGCCCTCGGCCGAGGCGACCGCGAAGTCGTACACGGGCAGGCCCTCGTCGCTGCGGTCGAGGCCGAAGACCTCGCAGACGACACCGAGTTCGAAGGGATGCACTCCGTCGAGCAGCACGACGGCCACGTTTTCCAGCATGCTGCCAGTGTGCCTCGGCATTGGCAGGAAATCGAGGGTGTGCGGCAGTCCTGCCACTGACGGTCAGGAGTATTCGGCGCGAGACTGATGTCCATGAACACAGCAACGGACAACATCGTCGGAATACTCGTCGTCGTCGCGGTCTTCGTGGCCCTCGCCTTCCCGTCCCTGATCGGCCTCGCGCACGACCGGCGCATCGACCGTCAGCTCCGGAAGGCCCAGCAGGACCGCCAGGCTCAGGACACTTCGGCCCGCCGGGCCATCACCGCCCAGGACGTGGCCCGGGCGGCGTGACCTCGACCGGCTGTCGGTGTCAGAACTCGTCGTCGAACGACACCGAGCCCTCCACCGCCACCTGGTACGCCGACGGGCGGCGCTCGAAGAAGTTGGTCAGCTCCTGGACCCCTTGCAGCTCCATGAAGGAGAAGGGGTTCTCGGAGCCGTACACCGGGGCGAAGCCCAGCCGGGCCAGGCGCTGGTCGGCGACACACTCCAGGTACTGGCGCATGGACTCGGTGTTCATGCCCGGCAGGCCCTCACCGCACAGGTCGCGGCCGAACTGCAACTCCGCCTCGACCGCCTCGCGGATCATGTCGGTGACCTGCTGCTGGAGCTGGTCGTCGAACAGCTCCGGCTCCTCCTTGCGGACGGTGTCGACCACCTCGAACGCGAAGCTCATGTGCATGGTCTCGTCGCGGAACACCCAGTTGGTGCCGGTGGCCAGACCGTGCAGCAGACCCCGGCTGCGGAACCAGTAGACGTACGCGAAGGCCCCGTAGAAGAACAGGCCCTCGATGCACGCGGCGAAGCAGATCAGGTTGAGGAGGAAGCGGCGGCGGTCGGCCTGGGTCTGCAGGCTCTCCAGCTTCTCGACCTCGTTGATCCACTTGAAGCAGAACTCGGCCTTCTCGCGGATGGACGGGATGTTCTCCACCGCGTCGAAGGCGGCGGCCCGGTCCTCCGGGTCGGGGAGATAGGTGTCGAGCAGCGTCAGATAGAACTGGACGTGCACGGCCTCCTCGAACAGCTGGCGCGACAGATACAGCCGCGCTTCCGGCGAGTTGATGTGCTTGTACAGCGTCAGCACGAGGTTGTTCGCCACGATCGAGTCGCCCGTCGCGAAGAACGCGACCAGCCGGCCGATCATGTGCTGCTCGCCCTCGGACAGCTTCGCCAGGTCGGCGACGTCCGAGTGGAGGTCGACCTCCTCGACGGTCCAGGTGTTCTTGATGGCGTCCCGGTAGCGCTCGTAGAAGTCCGGGTAGCGCATGGGGCGCAGGGTGAGCTCGAAGCCCGGGTCGAGAAGGTTCTTGGCTTCGCTGGACATTACTGGCAGGCCTCGCAGGACTCGGGGTTCTCAAGGGAGCAGGCGACGGCGTCTTCGTCAGCCGTGGCCTGCACGGGGATCGGGGCCTGCGCCTGTGCGGCGCGGGCGATGCGGGTCGCGGGGCGCGAGCGCAGGTAGTACGTCGTCTTCAGACCCGACTTCCAGGCGTACGCGTACATCGAGGAGAGCTTGCCGATGGTCGGCGTCTCCAGGAACAGGTTCAGGGACTGGGCCTGGTCCAGGAACGGGGTCCGGGCGGCGGCCATGTCGATGAGCCCGCGCTGCGGGATCTCCCACGCCGTGCGGTACAGGGCGCGTACGTCGGCCGGGATCCAGGCGAACTCCTGCACCGAGCCGTTCGACTCGCGCAGCGCCTCACGGGTGCGGGCGTCCCACACGCCGAGGTCCTTCAACTCCTGCACCAGGTAGGAGTTGACCTGGAGGAACTCGCCGGACAGCGTCTCGCGCTTGAACAGGTTGGAGACCTGCGGCTCGATGCACTCGTACACACCGGCGATCGACGCGATGGTGGCGGTGGGCGCGATCGCCAGGAGCAGCGAGTTGCGCATCCCGGTCGCGGCGATACGTTCCCGCAGCGCCGACCAGCGCTCGGGCCAGTTCAGCTCCACGTCGTAGTGGTCGGGGTGGAGCACACCACGGGCCGTACGGGTCTTCTCCCAGGCCGGCAGAGGGCCGTTGCGCTCGGCGAGGGCGGCGGAGGCCTCGTACGCGGCGAGCATGATCCGCTCGGCGATCCGCGTGGAGAGGGCCTTGGCCTCGGGCGAGTCGAAGGGGACGCGCAGCTTGAAGAAGACGTCCTGGAGACCCATCGCGCCGAGCCCGACGGGACGCCACCGCGCGTTCGACCGGCCGGCCTGCTCGGTCGGGTAGAAGTTGATGTCGACGACCCGGTCGAGGAAGGTGACGGCGGTGCGGACGGTCTCGTCCAGCCGCTCCCAGTCGAGGTCGCCGGTCTTCTGGTCGACGAACGCGCCCAAGTTCACGGACCCCAGGTTGCAGACCGCCGTCTCCCCGTCGTCCGTGACCTCCAGGATCTCGGTGCACAGGTTCGAGGAGTGGACGACGTTGCCCGGCTCGGCCGTCTGGTTGGCGGTGCGGTTGGCCGCGTCCTTGAAGGTCATCCAGCCCTGGCCGGTCTGCGCGAGCGTACGCATCATGCGGCCGTACAAATCCCGCGCCGGGATGGTCTTGCGGGCGAGCCCGGCGTCCTCGGCCTTGCGGTAGGCGACGTCGAACTCGTCGCCCCACAGGTCGACCAGTTCGGGCACGTCGGCGGGGGAGAACAGCGACCAGAGCGCGTCCGTGTTCACCCGGCGCATGAACTCGTCGGGGATCCAGTGCGCGAGGTTCAGGTTGTGCGTACGGCGGGCGTCCTCACCCGTGTTGTCGCGCAGCTCCAGGAACTCCTCGATGTCGGAGTGCCAGGTCTCCAGGTAGACGGCGGCGGCACCCTTGCGCCGGCCGCCCTGGTTCACGGCGGCGACGGAGGCGTCCAGCGTCTTCAGGAACGGCACGATGCCGTTGGAGTGCCCGTTGGTGCCGCGGATGAGGGACCCGCGCGAGCGGATCCGGCTGTACGACAGCCCGATGCCACCGGCGTGCTTGGAGAGGCGGGCGACCTGGTGGTAGCGGTCGTAGATGGAGTCCAGCTCGTCGATCGGGGAGTCGAGGAGGTAGCAGGACGACATCTGGGGGTGCCGGGTACCGGAGTTGAAGAGGGTGGGGGAGGAGGGGAGGTAGTCGAGGCGGCTCATGAGCCGGTAGAGCGAGGCGACTTCGTCGAATGCGCGGACGCCCGTTTCTGAATCAAGCACAGTGTCATCGGCCAGCCCGCTCGCGACGCGCAGCATGAAGTGCTGGGGCGTCTCGATGACCCGGCGCGTGATCGGGTGGCGCAGGAGGTAGCGGCTGTGGAGGGTCCGCAGCCCGAAGTACCCGAAGCGGTCGTCGCCTTCGACGTCGATCAGGGTGTTCAGACGGTCCGTGTGCAGCCGTACGAACTCGGCGGTGCGGTCGGCGATCAGGCCTTCCCGGTGCCCGACCGCGACCGACTCCGAGAAGGTCGTGACGCCCTGCGAGGCGGCCTCGGCGGCGATGCTGACCGTCAGCAGCCGGGCGGCGAGGCGGGAGTAGGCGGGGTCCTCGGAGATGAGGCCGGCCGCCGCCTCGGTGGCCAGCTCGCGCAGCTCCGACTCGTCGGCCCGCGAGGACCGGCCGCGCAACGCGGCGGCGGCGACCCGGCCGGGGTCGGCGTCGGGGAGGTCGGCGGTCAGCTCGGTCAGGGTCCGCAGCAGCGCGGCTCCGGGACCGTCCGTCTCGACTCGGGCCACTGGGGTCGCTGAAGCCGGTTCGGCTGGCGCGATGGTCACGTGGGGGCTCTCCCTCGCTCGGCACGGGGCCTGGCGGAGGGCAGCGGGGCACACGGACGCCTTACGGGTACGCGCGCGTCCACCGGCCCACTCCACGAGGCCCGGACGTCAGGCGCCCGGACCGGTCGGCCGGGCACACCGTCGGCAGGTCCTCGGACTGGACACGCGCGCAGCCGTGCCAGGGCTATCAGGGCACGAATGCGCACGTGTACACCGTTGCGGGACAGTTCCGGATTCGCACCGGATTCCCCTGCGGCGACAGCGAGCATGAGCATACATCTTGTGCCGGGCCCTGAAGGCACCCCCACATGTTGTGTCGTGTCGGCTTCGGTGGGTGGAGCGACCGGTGCTGTCAGAGCGTCAGCTCGTAGGCGAGCAGGCTCATGTCGAGGTCGGGAATCGGGTTCCAGTCGCGCTCCGGGGCGCGTACGAAGCCCAGGCGCCCGTAGATCCGGTGCGCGGTGCGCATGGCGCTCTGGGTCGACAGGACGACGCGCACACACCCCTCGACGCCCCGGGCCCGCTCGACACAGGCCCGCACGAGCGCCTCACCGGCACCCCGGCCGCGTGCTTCCTCCGCGACCGCCAGCATCCGTATCTCGGCCTCGCCCTCGCGCGCGATGTCGGACATGGGCCCGCCGGCCGGCACGAAGGTCACCCCGCCGAGCAGCCGCCCGTCGGCGACCGCCACCAGCACCTCGGCAGCGGCGGCACGCTTCCCGACGTTCCGCAGCTCGACGAGATACCCGTCACTCTCCCCGAAGTCGAGCAGCCCGTCCCGGAGATAGGCCTCCGCGGTGATCTCCCCGAGCACCTCGTACTCCTCGGGAAGGGCCCGCCTGATCAAAATGTCCATGAGTGGAGTGTGCCGGAGGGGTACGACAACGGACCGCCGATTAAATCCGGCGGCCCACTGTCGCGCCCCATCGCATGGGCGGTTCCGGTGAAGTCGCGTGCGCTGCAGCGCCCCGAAAGGGGCGCGGGGAACTGCGCGACAAGCCCCCACCGGGCCGCAGACAAAGAACCGCGCACCCGGCGGAGCCATCAGTGCGCGGCGGCCCCCGCAGTGGCCGGCGGCAACTCCACCACCACCCCCGGATCCCCCGCGTCGGCCGTGTAGTCCGACGCCGTCGTCTCGTCCAAGCCCTCCGGAGCCTTCAGCGCCTTCAACACAAACGTCAGCACCACCGTCACGACCACATTCAGCACGAACGCCGTCAGCCCGATGTACCCGATCTCCCCGATCCCCGGAATCTCCTTCGCGCTCCCCCCGAAGTGCTTCTGCGTCGGAGACGCGACCCCGTACGCCGCCAGCGTCCCGTACAGCATGCCGACCGCCCACCCGGCCAGCAGCGCCCATCGGTGGAACCAGCGGGTGAACAGACCGCCGACCAGCGCCGGGAAGGTCTGCAGGATCCAAATACCTCCCAGGAGCTGGAAGTTGATCGCGACCGTCTTGTCCATGGTCAGGACGAAGACCAGCGCGCCCACCTTCACCAACAGCGAGACCAGCTTGGAGACCTTGGTCTCCTGCTCCGGAGTCGCGTCGGGCTTCAGGAAGTCCTTGTAGATGTTCCGCGTGAACAGGTTCGCCGCCGCGATGGACATGATGGCCGCCGGGACGAGCGCCCCGATGCCGATCGCCGCGAAGGCGACACCCGCGAACCAGGCCGGGAACATGTTCTCGAACAGCTGCGGGATCGCCAACTGCCCGTTGGTGACCTTGATTCCGGCCGCGATCGCCATGAAGCCCAGCAGTCCGAGCAGACCCAGCATCAGCGAATACAGCGGCAGGATCGTGGAGTTGCGCCGGATCACGTCACGGCTGCGACTGGACAGCACCGCCGTCACGCTGTGCGGGTACATGAACAGCGCGAGCGCCGAGCCGAGCGCCAGCGTGGCGTACGTCCACTGCGAGGCCTCGCCCGGAGCGAGCGCGCCGCGTGGGTTGCCGGTCGCCGGGTTGGTCTGGGAAAAGGCGTCGCCCGCGGCCTTGAAGATCTCGTCGAAGCCGCCCAGCTTGATCGGGATGTAGATGATCGCGACCGCGATGACGAGGTAGATCAGCGCGTCCTTCACGAACGCGATCAGCGCGGGAGCCCGCAGCCCCGACGAGTACGTGTACGCGGCCAGCACACCGAACGCGATCAGCAGCGGCAGATCCTTGACGAACCAGTTGGTGTCCTCGCCGCCGCCGACGCCCATGACATCCAGGACGGCCTGGATGCCGACCAGTTGGAGCGCGATGTACGGCATCGTCGCCAGGATGCCGGTGACCGCGACCGCCAGCGACAGCCCCTTCGAGCCGAACCGGCCGCGCACGAAGTCCGAGGTGGTGACGTACCCGTGCTTGTGCGAGACCGACCACAGACGGGGCAGGAACACGAACATCAGCGGGTAGATGAGGATCGTGTACGGCACCGCGAAGAAGCCGGCCGCGCCCGCCGCGTAGATCGCCGCGGGTACGGCCACGAAGGTGTACGCCGTGTACAGGTCACCGCCGAGCAGGAACCAGGTGACCCAGGTGCCGAACGACCGTCCGCCCAGGCCCCATTCGTCGAGGCTGTTCTCGTTCTCGGCCCTGCGCCAGCGCGAGGCCATGAACCCGATGATCGTGACGGCCAGGAAGAAGATGATGAAGACGGCGAGTGCCACGCCGTTCACGCCGTCGTTCACGCGTCCGCACCGCCCTTCGCGGAGCCCGAGGACACGGCGGCGCGGGCGCGCTGGTCACGCTGCCAGAGCTGGTACGCGGTCATCGTCAGCGCGGTGGATATGACCACCCACAGCATCTGGTACCAGTAGAAGAACGGTATGCCGATAAGAGTCGGTTCGATCTTCGCGTACGAACCCACCCACAGCATCGCGACGAAGGGTGCGAAGAGGCAGAGCCCGATGACGACACGGACCGGTGTCACCACCGGTGGGTTCACTTCAGGCGCTTCTGACATACCAAGGCTCCGTCCCCACGCTGATTTCCTGTGATCACTTGTGCAACGCGCAGGAAATCTAGGGGACGGTTTCGCTTTATGGAACCCCCGTCCGTATAACGGATAACGCCTGTTGGTGAGGGGTGTGTGTCAGCGGTGGAGGGTCAGCAGCAGCGGAACCCCTGCCGGGGATCCCTTTCCTGTCGTTCCGTACGCATCCGCTCGAACTCCCGCCGGGTGGGCACCGGTTGCTCCCCGTGCCCCGACCGGACATGCGAGACATACCGCTCGTACGCCGACTCGTCGGTCAACTCCCGTACGTACCAGCGCACTCCTCTAATCGCCCGACGAGCCCGGCGCAGCACTGCCGACGACCGCACGGCGCTCCTCCTCCTTCTCCTCCTCGCGCTCCTCCTTGGTCGGGAACAGCCCGGCCGGAGCGACGATCTTCGACTCGACGTACGCCGCCTCGCTCAGCGAGGACAGCGCCGGCCGGCGCACATGCCGGATACAGACCCGGGCCGCGTCCACGATCACGACGACGATCAGGATCGCGAGTACGGCGGACAGGACGCCGTCCACCGTCGAGTTGGTGACGATGGTGCGCATGTCGTCCATGCTCTTGGCCGGCGCCAGGACCTCGCCCCGGTCGATACCGTCCTGGTAGACCGACCGCTGCTTGAAGAAGCCGACGCGCGGATCGCTGGAAAACACCTTCTGCCAGCTGGCCGTCAGGGTCACCGTCGCGTCCCAGGCGAGCGGAATCCCGGTGATCCAGGCCCACTTGAGGCGTCCGGACTTCACCAGCAGCGTCGTGCAGACCGCCAGCGCGACCGCCGCGAGCAGCTGGTTGGAGATGCCGAAGATCGGGAAGAGCTGGTTGATCCCGCCGAGCGGCTCGTGCACGCCGACCCAGAGGAAGTAGCCCCACAGCGCGCACACGATCGCGCTGGTGATGACGAGTCCGGGCTTCCAACTCACGTTCTTGAAGGGCCTGTAGAGGTTGCCCAGCATGTCCTGGAGCATGAACCGGCCCACGCGTGTGCCCGCGTCCAGCGCGGTCAGGATGAACAGCGCCTCGAACATGATCGCGAAGTGGTACCAGAACGCGCGCAGCCCGTCCCCGGTCACCTTGGAGAAGATCTCCGAGACCCCGACCGCGAGGGTCGGCGCACCGCCCGTACGCGACAACAGGCTTGCCTCCTCGACCTGTTCGGCCGCCTTGGCCAGCGCGTCCGGCGAGATCGTGTACCCGAGGTTCGCGACCGCCTCCGACGCCGACTGCACGCTGGTGCCGATGACCCCGGCGGGCGCGTTCATCGCGAAGTACAGCCCCGGGTCGATGACGGAGGCGGCGATCAGCGCCATCACGGCGACGGACGACTCCATCAGCATGGAGCCGTACCCGATCATCCGGACCTGCGTCTCCTTCTGGATCATCTTCGGCGTCGTACCGGAGGAGATGAGGGAGTGGAAGCCGGAGAGCGCCCCGCAGGCGATGGTGATGAACACGAACGGGAAGAGCGAACCCGCGAAGACGGGCCCGTCGCCGCGTGAGGCGAAGTCGGTCACCGGGTCCATCTTCAGCGTGGGCAGCGTGACGAGAACGCCCAGGGCGAGCAGCCCGATCGTGCCGATCTTCATGAACGTGGAGAGGTAGTCGCGCGGGGCCAGCAGCATCCACACCGGCAGGATCGACGCGATGAACCCGTACGCCACCAGCCACACGACCAGCGTCGAGGGCGCGAGCGTGAAGGTGTCGGCCCACGACGACTCGGCGACCCAGCGTCCGGCGACCAGTGCGAGCAGCAGCAGCGCCACGCCGATCAGCGAGACCTCGGTGACCCGTCCCGGCCGTAGAACCCGCAGGTAGAAGCCCATCAGCAGGGCGATCGGGATGGTCATGCCGATGGAGAAGGTGCCCCACGGCGAGGCGGCCAGCGCGTTCACGACGACCAGGGCCAGCACGCCCAGAAGGATGATCATGATGGCGAACGCCGCGACCAGCGCCGCCGCCCCGCCGAACGGCCCGATCTCCTCCCGGGCCATCTGCCCGAGCGAGCGTCCGTCGCGGCGGGTGGAGAAGAACAGCACGACCATGTCCTGGACGGCGCCCGCGAAGATGACGCCCACGATGATCCAGATCGTGCCGGGCAAGTACCCCATCTGCGCGGCCAGTACGGGCCCGACCAGCGGACCGGCCCCCGCGATGGCGGCGAAGTGGTGACCGAGCAGCACACGCCGGTCGGTCGGATGGAAGTCGATGCCGTTGTTGAGGCGTTCGGCGGGGGTGGCCCGGGTCCTGTCGACCTTGAGCACCTTGTACGCGATGAACTTCGAGTAGAAGCGATAGGCGATGGCGTACGAGCCGAGGGCCGCCGCGACCATCCACGCGGCTGAGACGTCCTCCCCACGCGCCAGCGCGAGCACGGACCACCCGGTCGCGCCCACCAGCGCGACGAGGGTCCAGATGACGATGGTTCGGGTGTTCGCAGTGCGCACCGGGCCGTCCTCCCGTCCATGCGATGACGCAAGGACGGTAGTGCGGGATGGGGAACAGCGCTACACCGCGTACGTGTGCTGGAGGCTTTTAGGGGCGCGGGGAACTGCGCGAGCAACCACAACGCACCCGCACCCGCCAATGCACCTGAAGCCCCTATTCAATAGGCCGCTTAAGCCGAGCAACGAACTTGTACCGATCCCCCCGATAAACAGACCGCACCCACTCCACCGGCTGCCCGTCCTTGTCCAGCGAATGCCGCGACAGCATCAGCATCGGCAACCCCACATCCGTACCGAGCAACCCCGCCTCACGCGGAGTGGCCAGCGAGGTCTCGATCGTCTCCTCCGCCTCCGCCAGGTGCACGTCGTACACCTCGGCAAGAGCCGTGTACAGGGACGTGTACTTCACAAGCGACCGGCGCAACGCCGGAAACCGCTTGGCGGAGAGGTGGGTGGTCTCGATGGCCATCGGCTCACCGTTGGCCATCCGCAGCCGCTCGATGCGCAGCACCCGCCCGCCCGCCGTGATGTCGAGCAGCTCGGCGAGCGTGTCGTCGGCGGTGATGTACCCGATGTCGAGAAGCTGCGAGGTGGGTTCGAGGCCCTGCGCGCGCATGTCCTCGGTGTACGAGGTGAGTTGCAGCGCCTGCGAGACCTTCGGCTTGGCGACGAACGTGCCCTTGCCCTGGATGCGTTCGAGCCGGCCCTCGACGACCAGCTCCTGAAGGGCCTGGCGGACGGTCGTGCGGGAGGTGTCGAACTCCGCCGCCAGCGTGCGCTCGGGCGGGACCGGCGTGCCTGGTGCCTGGGTCTCCGTCATATCGAGCAGATGCTTCTTCAGACGGTAGTACTTGGGCACGCGCGCGGTACGGACGGTAGCCCCACCCTCGTTCTCCGCACTGCTCACGTCGGTGCTCATGCTCCGCCTTCCCGGCTCCTGGTGCCGCTACGGCCGGCGTCCCGCCGGTCCACGCCCACATCGTGGCACGGCTCACGCCGCGATTGACCTGTGAATGGTCTCGTCGGACCCGCGCGCGCTCCGTGATCCCCTCTGTATACCTTCACGCCCCTCGCTGGTCTAGTCCACCGTACGGAAACCCGCACTCACCTCGCACCCCACTGCTCCCTCGGAGTGGTCTACCTCGAACCGGACACGTGTGCAGGGTATTTCCGCCACCTTCTTACTTAAAGGTCCCTGCATATGTAGGTCGCATAACGGCTGGTCAGAGATGTTCACGGACTCTTGACACGCAGTTTGGTCTGAGCCAAGCTCCGCCTACTGGTCTACACCATTGGTCCAGGTCCCTGAGGAGGGTGGCGTGAAGCGCAAGCTGATAGCCGCGATCGGTATCGCGGGCATGATGGTCTCCATCGCGGCATGCGGGGACAGTGACAGCGGAAGCTCGGACAACACCGGAGCCGACGCCAAGGAACTGACCGTCTGGCTGACCGTGGACGCGCAGAACAACTGGCCCGAGCTGGTGAAGGCCGCCGACGCCGCGCTGGTGAAGAAGCACCCCGGCATCAAGATCAACCACGAGTACTACGGCTGGCCCGACAAGAACGCCAAGCTCGACGCCGTTCTCGCCACCGACAAGGCGCCCGACGTGGTCGAGATGGGCAACACCGAGATGCTCAGCTACATGGTCAAGGGTGCCTTCGCCCCCGTCGACCCGGCGAAGTTCGAGAACTCGGCCGCCTGGCTCGACGGCCTCAAGGCCTCCGTCACCTACGAGGGCAAGACGTACGGCGTCCCCTACTACGCCGGTGGCCGCGTCGCCAACTGGCGCAAGGACGTGGCCGCTTCGGTCGGCGTCAAGTCGACACCGAAGACGTACGCCGAACTCACCTCCGCCCTGGACAAGATCCAGAAGAAGGAGGGCGACAAGTACAACGCCTGGTACCAGCCCACCCGCGACTGGTACGCCGCCATGTCCTTCGTCTACGACGCCGGCGGCTCGATCGCCGAGGAGTCGGGCGGTCAGTGGAAGGCGACCCTCTCCTCGCCGGAGTCCGTCAAGGGCCTCACGGAGTTCAAGAACGTCATCGACAAGTACATGCACGGTGACAAGACCAAGGACGAGTCCGACCGCTACATCGTCTACGGCCAGGGCAAGACCAGCATGATCTTCGCCGCCGCCTGGGAGGGCGCGACCGCCGAGGCGCCGGAGAACGACAAGACCGGCAAGCTCAAGGGCAACCTGGAGAACTTCGTCATGCCCGGCCCGTCCGGCAAGAACATGCCGGTGTTCCTGGGCGGTTCGGACCTCGCCATCCCGGTGAAGTCGGACGCGCAGACGGTCGCCGCCGAGTGGATCGACGCCTACACCGGCGCCGGCGGCCAGAAGGGCCTGATGGCCAAGGGCAACCTGCCCAACAACAAGACCGACCTCGCCACCCTGAAGAGCGACCCGGCGACGGCGGTCCCGGCCACGGCGGCCGAGTCCAACTGGTTCGTGCCGATGGCACCGGGCTGGGGCCAGGTCGAGAAGGCCCAGATCCTCCAGACGATGCTGCAGAGCATCGGCACCGGAAAGAAGACGGTCGAGGAAGCCGCGAAGGAAGCGGACGCGGCGATCGACAAGGTCATCAACGTCAAGTAGCGGACCGGCGCGGGGCCCTGTCACGGGGAGGGCCCCGCTCGCTCGCCACGCGCAGGACCCGCCGGCCACAGGCGGGACCTGGACGACCGTCATGACCGTACGACCTGAGGGACCGCTGAGGAGTGCGCGGATGAGTGCCGCTGATACGACCACCCCTGCCAAACTGCCGCCGTCGACACGGCACGCGCCGCCATCACCGCCGACCGGCGGCCCGGACATCCCACGGAGAAAGCGGACGGCCAAGGGCGCCGCCGCGATTCCGTGGGCCCTGCTGGCCCCCTGTCTGCTGATCCTCGTGCTGGTCCTCGGCTATCCCCTCGTCCGTCTGGTCACCCTGTCCTTCCAGAAGTTCGGGCAGTCCCAGCTGTGGGGCTTCCAGCCGGCCGAGTCGGTGGGCTTCGACAACTTCACCAACGTGCTCGGCGACAGCGAGTTCTGGGACGTCGTCGTCCGCACGATCGTCTTCGCCGTCGGCTGTGTCGTCTTCACGATGGTCATCGGCATGCTGATCGCCCTGCTGCTCCAGCGGGTGAGCGGCTGGATGAAGACGCTCATCAACATTGTCCTGGTGGCCAGTTGGGGCATGCCCATCATCGTGGCGACCACCGTCTTCAAGTGGCTGTTCGACTCCGACTACGGGATCATCAACGCGCTGCTGAGCAAGCTGCCCGGCGTCGAGATGATCGGCCACAACTGGTTCGCGAGCGGACCGCAGGGCCTGGCCGTGATCATGCTCCTCGTGGTCTGGGGCGCGGTGCCGTTCGTCGTCATCACGCTCGGCGCGGGACTGACCCAGGTCCCGAAGGAACTGGAGGAGGCGGCCCGGCTCGACGGCGCGGGCGCCTGGGGCGTCTTCCGTTATGTCACCCTCCCCATCCTCAAGCCGATCATCGTGATGCTCACGACCCTGTCCGTGATCTGGGACATGGGCGTGTTCCCCCAGGTGTTCGTCATGCGCAACGGCCACCCCGAGGCCGAGTTCCAGCTCCTGACCACCTACTCCTACGACCGGGCCTTCGCCGTCAACGACTACGCCCAGGGCTCGGCGATCGCCCTGCTCACCGTGGTGCTGCTGCTCGGTGTCGTCGCCGTCTACATGCGCCAGATGCTGAAGATCGGAGAGGTCGAATGAGCGCGACAGCCCCCTCCGTGCCCCGGAAGGCCGAAAAGACCCCGGGGCCCCGCAAGTCGAAGGCCGGCTGGAACCTGCTGGGCCTGTTCGTCTTCCTGACGGCCGGCTTCCCGGTCTACTGGATGCTGAACACGGCGTTCAAGCCGGCGAAGGACGCGATCGACCCCGACCCGAGCCTGCTGCCGACGGGGTTCACCCTCGACAACTTCCGCCGCGCGCTGAACATCGCCGACTTCTGGGGCCCGGTCGGCCGCAGCCTCATCGTGTCCCTCACGGTCGTCGTGATCGGCATCATCGTCGGCATGCTGGCGGCCCTCGCCATCTCGCGCTTCGCCTTCCGCGGCCGGAAGATCGTCATCGTCGGCATTTTGGCCGTGCAGATGGTCCCCCTGGTCGCGATGATCATCCCCGTGTTCCTGCTTCTCAACGACCTCGGCCAGTACGACCGGCTGACCGGCCTGATCATCACCTATCTCACCTTCATCCTTCCGTTCACGGTGTGGACCCTGCGCGGCTTCATCGTCAACATCCCGAAGGAGCTGGAGGAGGCGGCGATGGTCGACGGCTGCTCCCGCACCACCGCCTTCATCCGCGTGGTCTTCCCCCTCCTGGCCCCCGGCCTGGTCGCCACCTCGGTCTACGGCTTCATCCAGGCCTGGAACGAGTACCTCTACGCCCTGATGCTGATGAGCCAGAAGAACCAGACCGCCACCGTCTGGCTCGGCAACTTCACCACCAAGCACGGCACCGAGTACGCCCCGATGATGGCCGGCTCCACGATGATGGCCGTGCCGATCGTCGTCCTCTTCCTCCTCGTCCAGCGCAAGATGGCCGCGGGCCTGACCGCGGGCGCCGTGAAGGGATAACCCCACCCGATGACGACACTCGCCCGCCGCCCCGACACCCTGACCCGCGACGCGCTCACCGTCCTCCAGCCCGGATTCCCCGGCACCACCGCCCCCGACTGGCTGCTCCGCCGCCTCGGCGAAGGCCTCGCCTCCGTGGGCCTGTTCGGCCGCAATATCGCATCCCCCGCCCAACTGGCCGCCCTCACCGCCCAGTTGCGCGCCGAACGCGACGACGTCCTGGTCGCGATCGACGAGGAGGGCGGCGACGTCACCCGCCTGGAGGTCCGCACCGGCTCCTCCTTCCCGGGCAACCACGCCCTGGGCGCGATCGACGACGTCCAGCTGACGCGCGAGGTGGCGCACGAACTCGGCCACCGCCTCCGCGTCTGCGGGGTCAACCTCAATTGGGCCCCTTCCGCCGACGTCAACTCCAACCCCGCCAACCCCGTCATCGGCGTCCGCTCCTTCGGCGCAGACCCGGAACTGGTCGCCCGGCACACCGCCGCCTATGTCACGGGTCTCCAGACGGCGGGCGTCGCCGCCTGCACCAAGCACTTCCCGGGCCACGGCGACACCTCGGTCGACTCCCACCACGCCCTCCCACGCATCGACGCGAGCCGCTCGGTCGTACTCGACCGCGAACTCGCCCCCTTCCGCGCCGCGATCGAGGCCGGCACCAGGGCGATCATGAGCGCCCACATCCTGATCCCCTCCCTCGACCCCGACCGCCCGGCCACGCTCTCCCACCCCGTCCTCACCGACCTCCTCCGCGGCGAACTCGGTTACACCGGCCTGATCGTCACCGACGGCATGGAGATGCAGGCCATCGCGGGCACCTACGGCATCGAACGCGGCAGCGTCCTCGCCATCGCCGCCGGCGCCGACGCCATCTGCGTGGGCGGCGGCCTCTCTGACGACGAGACGGTACGCAGCCTGCGCGACGCCCTGGTCAACGCCGTCCGTACCGGTGAACTCCCGGAAGAACGCCTGGCGGACGCGGCCGAACGCGTCCGTACCCTCTCCCGCTGGACCGCCTCGGCACCACACCCCTCCGACACGGCACCCACGGACGTAGGCCTCACAGCGGCCCGCCGCGCCCTGAAGGCAACGCACCTCGAGCCCTATGAACCCCTCCGGGAACCCCCGTACGTGGCGGCCTTCACCCCCGTGGCGAACTTCGCCGTCGGCGACGAGACCCCATGGGGCGTGGCAGCGGAGCTGGTACGCCTCCTCCCAGGCACTCGCACCGGCACCTTCACCGGCGAGAACGCGGGTCACGCGGCCCTGACGGAAGCGGGCCCGAGCCGCATCGTCGCCGTGGTCCGCGACGAACACCGCCACCCCTGGATGTCCGCCGCCCTGGACACCCTCCTGTCCGCCCGCCCCGACACGATCGTCGTGGAGATGGGCGTCCCCCAGGCCTCCCGCCGAGGCGCCCTACACCTGGCGACCCACGGCGCGGCCAGAGTCTGCGGCGTGGCGGCGGCGGAGTTCATCGCGGGGGAGTAGGCCATACGGCTATGAAGGCGCCGGTTCCCATGAAAGGGGACCGGCGCGCTTTTTGTCCTTCAGGGGCGCGGGGCTGTGACATTTGCGACTCCGCCGCGTGGGCGCGACAAGCCACAGCGGACCCGCAGCCACCCGAAAACCGAACCCGGCAGACGCTTAGATCCCTTGCCACTCAGGCTTGTTGACAAAGGTGTGCCGAAAATAATCCGCAAGCTTCAACTTGGAAGCCGCCCCCTCATCGACCACCACAGTCGCATGCGGATGCAACTGCAGCGCCGACGCAGGACACACCGCAGCAACAGGCCCTTCCACAGTCGCCGCGACGGCATCAGCCTTACCCTCGCCGGTCGCGAGCAGCACCAAGTGCCGAGCCTCCAGAATCGTCCCGATCCCCTGCGTGATCACATGGTGCGGCACCTGCCCGATGTCCCCGTCGAAGAACCGTGCGTTGTCGATCCGGGTCTGCTCGGTCAACGTCTTGATCCGGGTCCGAGACGCCAGCGACGAACACGGCTCGTTGAACCCGATGTGTCCGTCGGTCCCGATCCCCAGCAACTGAAGATCGACCCCGCCGGCCTCGGCCAGCGCCTTGTCGTACGCCTCGCAAGCCCCCCGCACGTCCTCGGCGGTCCCGTCGGGCCCCATGAACGCGTCCATCCCGATCCCGAGCGGCTCCAGCACCTCGCGCCGCAGCACCGAGCGGTACGACTCCGGATGCTCGGCCGGCAGCCCCACATACTCGTCGAGCTGGGCTATTCGCGCCCGGGACACGTCCACGGCACCGGAACTCACCTGTGCCGCGAGTGCCTCGTAGATGGGCAGCGGGGTCGAGCCGGTGGCCACGCCGAGCAGGGCGGTCGGCTTGTGCCGGAGCAGCTGTGCCATGGCCCCGGCGATCAGCTCGCCACCCGCCTTGGCGTCCGGAACGATGACAACTTCCACGCTGGGCCTGCCGATCTGGAGTGACGACGTAAGTCTTCAGTAGAGGTCTCAGTAGCAGTCTCAGTAGAGGACTCGACCGAGACCTGGAGGGGGACATTGGGGAACCATGTGGTTTAGACCAATCTAACAGAACGGGGTTCCCCGGCCCAGGTCCTACGTCAGTGAACCTCCCGTCACATCCACCCAGCTCCCGGTCACCCACCGACCGCCGTCCGACGCGAGAAACGCGACCACGTCCGCCACATCCGCCGGCGCCCCCACCCGCCCCAGCGCCGATATCGCCGCCGCCTCCGCCCACCCGTCCTCGGTCGAATGCAGCAGCTCGGCCGTGTTGTCCGTGTCGATGATTCCCGGGGCGACCGAGTTCACCGTGATCCCCCGGCCGCCCAGCAGCTTGGACAGGTCCCGGCTGAGGACGTCCAGCGCGCCCTTGGTCATGGAGTACGCCATGAGATTCGGCATCCCGGCGGAGCGGGCCAGGCCCGAGGAGATGTTGATGACCCGCCCGCCGTCCCGCAGCCGGTCGAGGCCGTGCTTGGCGATGAAGTACGGCGCCTTCACATTCACCGCGAAGACCCTGTCGTACTCCTCCTCGTCGATCTCCTCGATCGGCGCCGACGTCCCGATCCCGGCGTTGTTGACCAGGATGTCCACGCCCTCCGCCCGCTGGTCGAACGCCTCCCACACCGCCTCGGCGTCTCCCGGCCGCCCCAGCTCCACCCCGATCGTGAACGCCGAACCGCCCGCCGCCTCGATCGAGGCGACCGTCTCCTTCGCGGCGGCCTCATCTCGTCCGTAGTGCACGGCGACCCGCGCCCCGTCCCGCCCCAACCGCTCGGCGATTCCCCGCCCGATACCCCTGCTCGCACCCGTGACCAGCGCCGTCCTGCCCGTGAGCACACCCATGACCGACGTCCCCCTCGCATTTACCTAGTGGCCGCTACAGAAAAAACCGTACAACACGGCTCGGACATTTAGCTAGTGCCCGCTATAGAATCCACCCCATGGTGAACGAGGAGCCCCGGACCAGGGCAAAGTCCGCATCCGCAGCGGCATCGGCGGCGGCGTCCAGGGCCGCGTCCACATCCGCACCTGTGTCCAAGCCGCGCGGCCGCCCCCGCTCCTTCGACCGTGAAACCGCGCTGGAGCAGGCGGTCCTGGCCTTCTGGGAGCACGGGTACGAGGCGACCTCCGTCTCCGACCTCACCCGCGTCATGGGCATCGGCGCCCCGAGCCTGTACGCGGCCTTCGGCGACAAGCAGTCCCTCTTCGCCGAGGTCGTGCAGGCGTACGGCGTGAAACACGGAGCCTTCGGCGACCGCGCCCTCACCGAGGAACCCACCGCCCGGGCCGCCATCGGGCGGATGCTCAGGGAGGCCGCCGCCGAGTACACGGACCCCGGTCACCCGCACGGCTGCCTCGTCATCCACGCGGCCACCAACTGCACGACCCCCGAGGTCGAGGCGTCCCTGCGTGACCGGCGCAACGCGAACATCGCCGCCTTCGAGAACCGTATGGAAGAAGACGTCGCGGCGGGGGAGCTGCCCGCCGGGACCGATGCCGCCGCGCTCGCCCGGTACGCCGGGGCCGTTCTCCAGGGAATGTCGCAACAGGCCCGCGACGGCGCGAGCCGGGAAGAGCTGGAGGCGGTCGCGGAAATTGCCATGGAGATCTGGCCCCGCACATGAACCAACAGGGCTAGGCTGCATGGTGGATCCTGGGACGTCCGACTAGTTCCAACGGGCGGCCTTCAGGCATCCGAAGTGCTCGCGAAGACACAGCAACAAACACTCTTCAACGCATGGACACGGCTTGTGGTCTAGTCCACAATGCGTAGGGAAAACGTACGATCGATCAGCTGTAGGTACAACCAGCTGTATGTACGACCAGAGCCTCCGTCTTCCCCGCACAGGAAGGCGGATCGAGGAACCGGGGCTCTCTGCCCTGACTGCGCCGGCTCCTCATCCATCGGCCGACTGGGACCGCACACCCCACGGCCGTTGCTGCTCCGGGCTGCGGTGCCGGGAGGGTTGAGGGTCCCTCTCAGGCGCCGCGGCCCGCGGGTGTTTCCGGGCCTCTTTCGCACCTTCCCGCCAGCCACGGTTTCAGGCCATGTCCGAACCGCCGGGTACGCTCGCACACGTGCCCTCCATGAACGAACTCGTACGCCAGCACACCGCGCTCAGCGACTCCGACCTGGAGTGGCTGCACCTGCTGGTGTCGGAGTGGCAACTGCTCTCCGACCTCTCCTTCGCCGACCTCGTCCTGTGGGTCCCCACGCGTGACGGCACCCGCTATGTCTCGGTCGCCCAGATGCGGCCCAACACCGGCCCGACCTCGTACCAGGACGACATGGTCGGTCACCTCGTCCCCCGCGGCCGCCGCCCCCTGCTCGACGCCGCCCTGGACGAGGGCCGGATCGTGCGCGAGGGCGACCCGGAATGGCGTGAAGAGGTCCCTGTCCGGGTCGAGTCGATCCCCGTCCGCCGGGAAGGGCGCGTCCTCGGGGTCATCGCCCGCAACACCAACCTCCTCACCGTCAGGACCCCGAGCCGCCTGGAGTTGACGTACCTCCAGAGCGCCTCCGACCTGGCCCAGATGATCGCCGCCGGATCGTTCCCCTTCTCGAACCAGGTCGTCGACATGGACGCCTCGCCGCGCGTCGGCGACGGACTGATCCGCCTCGACGCCGACGGAGTCGTCCAGTACGCCTCGCCGAACGCGCTGTCCGCGTACCACCGCCTCGGCCTCGCCTCCGACCTCGTCGGCCATCACCTGGGCATGACCACCGCGGAACTCGCCCCGACCCGGGGGCCGGTGGACGAGGCGCTCGCCAAGGTCGCCAGCGGGTGGGCGCCGCGCGAGTTCGAGATCGAGTCCGGCGACGGGGTCATCCAGTTCCGGGCGATCCCCCTCAAGCCCAAGGGCACCCGCATCGGTTCGCTCGTCCTGCTCCGGGACGTCACCGAACTGCGCCGCCGAGAGCGCGAGTTGATCACCAAGGACGCGACGATCCGGGAGATCCACCACCGGGTCAAGAACAACCTCCAGACGGTGGCCGCCCTGCTGCGCCTCCAGGCCCGGCGCATCGACTCGGAACGGGGGCGCGAGGCCCTGGAGGAGGCCGTACGGCGGGTCGGGTCCATCGCGATCGTGCACGAGACGCTCTCCCAGAACCTGGACGAACGCGTGGAGTTCGACGAGATCGCCGACCGCGTCCTCGCGATGGTCGCCGAGATCTCGCCGGGGACGGTCACCGCCCGGCGCAGCGGACGCTTCGGCATCCTGGACGCGGAGGTCGCCACCCCGCTCTCCATGGTGCTGACCGAGATCCTGCAGAACGCCCTCGAACACGGCTTCGGGCCGGGCGAGACCGGAACGGTCGAGGTCTCGGCGGTCCGCGGCGGCACGAGCAAGGAGGCCCGCCTCCTCGTCACCGTCCAGGACGACGGCGTCGGCCTCCCCGAGGGCTTCGACCCGCACCGCTCGGGCAACCTCGGCCTGCAGATCGTACGGACGCTGGTGGAGGGGGAGTTGGGCGGCACGTTCGACATGGTGCCGGCGCCCGAGCGGGGTACGCAGGTGATCCTCGACGTCCCGGTGCGCGCCAACAAGTAGGCGTACGGACGGCGATTCACAGCAAGGCACAGCAATGAGCCCCGGACCATGGGATGGTCCGGGGCTCATATGCTCGTTGCTATGCGCATCGGGGGCACTGCGCGCTGCGGCTCGGGGGCGGGAGATGCGTACTCGCTGTACGCGCCGCCAAGCTCAGGCTGTTACGGGGTGGGTTGTCAGGCGGTTGCCTGGCGGGCCCGGTTGCGGGCGGCGCGGCGCTTCATGGCGCGGCGCTCGTCCTCGCTGAGACCACCCCAGACGCCGGAGTCCTGGCCGGACTCAAGCGCCCACTGCAGGCACTGCTCCATGACGGGGCAGCGGCGGCAGACGGCCTTGGCTTCCTCGATCTGCAGCAGCGCAGGACCGGTGTTGCCGATGGGGAAGAAGAGCTCGGGGTCTTCCTCGCGGCAAACGGCGTTGTGACGCCAGTCCATGGCTGCTACCTCTCCTTGGTATTACATGCACGTTGCTTGTGAATGTGAACGCTTTCACGAATCCCTCAACAAGTGAAGGGCCGATCATCAGACGGACTGATGTGGTCCTGTGAAGTGAGGAGGGGTTCTGGCTCTCTGTGGTGGCCGGTGTTGCGGGCCGTCCCGAGCGCCACGTAGAGACTCGCAAACCTCAGCGACGGATACAACCCCTACCGGAAAGTTTTTTTTGATTCCTCGGTGTCGGCTCGGTCACAGCCGTACTTCCATGGGGTGGACCCTGGCCTAAACGTTCGAGTGGAAGGACTTTAGCCCGTTCCGCTCACACAATCACACGCAGTGCACGGCGTACGCCTGTGAACGTCACGCTCGTTCGCAGTCCAAGGTGGTCGCCGTCCATCTGGAGGGGTAGAGGCGCCTTCGAATGCAAGGTGAAGTCGGTCAGGTCGTGCAGGGACGTGGCATGCCTGCCATGGGGTCCCCGTTCGGGGGACGAAGTGAGCAACTGCATGCCATACCGGGCAACCGCGGCCGTCGACATACGGCTGAGACCGAGTACGTCGAGCCCGGTATCGAACGAGGCCTTAGGCGACGCGTACACCGGGCGATTGCCCAGAAACGTCCAAGGGGACGTGTTGCAGACTATGGACAGCACAAGATCGGTAACGGGGTCCTCGCCCGGTTGTTCCAGTGTGATCGTGCCGTGCCGGCGATTGGCCTCTCCCAGGAATTGGCGCGCGGCCTGACGCAGGTAAAGGGAGTGTGTGGATTTCCTGCCGCGTTCGCGCTGCTGTTCCACCCGCCCGATCACACCGGCGTCGAATCCCAGACCGGCGCAGAACGTGAACCAGCGCTCCGGCACGGACTCGTCCTCGGTACCCGGCGTCCCCTTCGCCATTCCGAGGCCCACCGTGCGCTCCCGCTCCTCGCGCAGGGCGTCCAGCAGGACGCCGGTGGCCTCCACGGCGTCGTTGGGCAGGCCGAGAGCGCGGGCGAAGACGTTCGTGGAGCCGCCGGGGACCACGGCGAGGCCGGGGAGCCGGTCCGGGTCGGGGCCGTTGTGCAGGAGCCCGTTCACGACCTCGTTGACCGTGCCGTCGCCGCCGAGGGCGACGACCAGATCGATGTCCTTGCTGTCCGCCGCCTGCCGACCGAGGTCACGCGCGTGGCCCCGGTACTCGGTGGTGACCGCCTCGAGTTTCATCTCGCTCGCGAGAGCATGGGTCAGCACATCGCGCGTACGTGCGCTTGTGGTGGTAGCCGCCGGATTGACCACGAGAAGTGCACGCATGCGAAGCAGGGTACCTACCCGGTGGTACTCGGCCCAGGGCAGGTTAGGGATCAGTAAGAAGTAGGGGGGCGTGAGCCGGGGCGCCGTATGGAAGCTGCGGGTGCGTTGTGGCTGGTCGCGCAGTTCCCCGCGCCCCTACGGGGCGCGGGCCGAGCGTCCTGGTGGCCAGGGCTACCCTTCTTGGGTGAGCGCTGAGCGGAACCCTGCCCCGGAAACCCCCGAATCTACGGGGCCGCGACCCTTGCGGCTGACCCTCGCAGCCGTGCTGGCCGCCCTTGAGGGGCTCGCCCTGGTCGTCGGAGGGGCCCTCATCCTCGTGCTGGGGATCACGGGTGATGCGGACGACCGGCAGCAGGCCGTCACCGGGGGCGTCACGCTGATCGTGCTCGCGCTGCTGCCGCTGCTCGCCGCGCGCGGGCTGCTGGGGCGGCGCAGCTGGAGCCGGGGGCCGGCCGTCATCACGCAGATCATGGCGCTGCCCGTGGCCTACAACCTGCTCCAGGCGGACAGCATGGCCATTCCGGGCGGGATCGTGCTGGGTGTCGTGGCGGTCACCGCGCTGGTGCTGCTGGTGAACCAGGAGACGACCCGGGCCCTCGGGGTCCGGGGGCCCGGCAGCGCGTCGGAGTAGCCCTGAGGGGTACTCCTCGATCAGTGGTTACTCCTCGACCAGCAGCTTCTCGCGCAGCTGGGCCAGGGTCCGGGCCAGCAGCCGGGAGACGTGCATCTGAGAGATGCCGACCTCCTGCGCGATCTGCGACTGCGTCATGTTGCCGAAGAAGCGCAGCAGCAGGATCCGCTTCTCGCGCGGCGGGAGATCCTCCAGGAGCGGCTTGAGCGACTCGCGGTACTCGACGCCCTCCAGGGCCTCGTCGTACGCGCCCAGCGTGTCCGCGACCGCCGGGGACTCGTCGTCCGTGTCGGGGACGTCCAGGGACAGCGTGGAGTAGGCGTTGGCGGACTCCAGGCCCTCCAGGACCTCCTCCTCCGAGATGCCCAGCTTCTCGGCCAGCTCGTGGACCGTGGGGGAGCGGCCGTGCCGCTGCGAAAGCTCCGCCGTCGCCGTGGTGAGCGACAGGCGCAGCTCCTGGAGCCTGCGCGGGACGCGGACCGCCCAGCCCTTGTCCCGGAAGTGCCGCTTGATCTCGCCGACGACCGTCGGGGTCGCGTAGGTCGAGAACTCGACACCGCGGTCCGGGTCGAAGCGGTCGACCGACTTGATCAGGCCGATGGTCGCGACCTGGGTGAGGTCGTCCAGCGGCTCGCCGCGGTTGCGGAAGCGGCGCGCGAGGTGCTCGACGAGCGGGAGATGCATACGGACCAGCCGGTTGCGCAGCTCCGCGTACGCGACACTGCCGTCCTCCAGCGCGCGCAGCTCGATGAACAGGGCACGCGCTCCGCTGCGGTCCGTCGGGGAGTGCTGTGTGGCCTGCGCCGTCTGTGGTGCGCCCTGCGCGTCGTCTCGTTCGTGCTCGCTCATCGTCCCGCCCGTCGACCTTCCCCGAATTCGCGCATCAGCTCGAACAGGGGAGACCTCACTTGGCCCTTCCAGGGGCGCACTCTGCACGGCACCTTCCCGATCCAGCTGCCCGTCGTCCATGAAGCCGGCCTCCGAGGGGTCGTCCTCCGGGTGCGGCCGGGCCTGTTCGGGGATGCCGGAGATACCGGCGATGCCGGAAATGGCGTCCGCCGTGTCCCGCGGCCCGTCGGGGCCGCCGCTGCCCGCCGCGGGCAGCTCCCGTGTGCCGCGCTCTTCGTCCCGCACCGGCCCGTCCCCGTTCCTCACGCCGGCCCGGGTCCCGCGCCGCGCTTCTTGTAGAGACTGATCGACACGGTCTTGTCCTCGGCGACGGTGGAGTCGACCTGGCCCGCGAGGGCGGACAGGACGGTCCAGGCGAAGGTGTCACGCGCGGGGGCGTGACCGTCCGTGGTCGGTGCCGAGACCGTGACCTCCAGGGAGTCGTCGATCAGCCGGAACACACAGCTGAGTACGGAGCCGGGCACGGCCTGCTGAAGCAGGATCGCGCAGGCCTCGTCCACTGCGATGCGCAGGTCCTCGATCTCGTCGAGGGTGAAGTCCAAACGGGCCGCGAGACCGGCCGTGGCCGTACGCAGCACCGACAGGTAGGCACCCGCGGCCGGCAGCCGGACTTCCACGAAGTCCTGGGTCGCGGGCTCGCCTGCGAACTGGGACACCCTCACCTCCAAGGTGGTACAAGCTCTTTCGGGGGCCGAGGGTCGCCCCCCGGGGTAACGCGATACGTGGTTCAGCGGTGACGCTACCGCGCTCTCGACTTTCCTGTCCCCGGGACCCCAGCCCCTTGCTGTCACTCATAGTAAACATACGGATACGCACAGTGGCTAGGGGTTCTGCGGGCCCAATTGGGAACAACGAGCGCCGGGTTGACGTACCCAGACGTCAGACGGTCGAACCGTCCGGATCCAGGGTCACACGAGTACGCCTCCGGTCACCAATGCCCCTGCTCACACGGGTGCGAGGTCGGGTGGACGACGATACGCGGCTTCCGCGCGGTCATACGAGGACATGGTCCACGAAGCACCAGCGCCAGCTCTCGCCGGGTTCGAAGGTGCGCATCACCGGATGCCCGGTCTCCTTGTGGTGTTCTGTCGCGTGGCGCATCGGCGAGGAGTCGCAGCAGCCGACGTGGCCGCAGTCCAGGCACAGGCGCAGCTGCACCGGATGGGTACCGGCCGCCAGGCACTCCGGACAGGTCTCGCTCTTGGGCTCGGGTTCCGGGAGCGGCAGCGCGTCGGCATGCGTGCACTGTTTCATGATTGCCAGGTTACGACGGGTGCGCGGAAAGCCGCGCGGAAACCAGATGGGGTGCCGGATGGGGCGGGAAACGAGATTGGGCCGAGACCGATGCACGTGATGCCACTGCTCCTGCTGGTCGCGGGCAGCGCCGCCATCGCCGCCGCGGCCCGCCGCACCCCTGTCCCGCCCCCGCTGCTGCTGGTCGCGGCCGGCCTGGTGTTCGCGTACGTCCCCGGAGTGCCCGACTACGCCCTCGACCCGCATGTCGTCCTGCCGCTGATGCTGCCCCCGCTGCTGTACACGGCGGCCGTCGACAGCTCGTACCTCGATCTGCGCGCGCAACTGCGGCCCGTGGCACTGCTGTCGGTGGGGTACGTGCTCTTCGCGACGCTCGTCGTCGGCTGGGCCGCCTATCAGATCGTGCCCGGGCTGCCGCTGACGGCCGCGCTGGTGCTCGGCGCGGTCGTGGCACCGCCGGACGCCGTCGCCGCGACGGCGATCGCGCGCCGGGTCGGGCTGCCGTCGCGGGTCACCACCATCCTCCAGGGCGAGTCCCTGGTGAACGACGCCACCGCGATCACCGCGTACCGCGTAGCCCTCGCGGCGGCCGTCGGAGAGGGTGCGACCTGGGCGGGCGGGATCGGCGAGTTCCTGCTCGCGGCGGTCGGCGGTATCGGGATTGGGCTCATCCTGATGATGCCGATCCACTGGCTGCGCACGCACCTGAAGGAGGCGCTGCTCCAGAACACCCTCTCCCTGCTGATCCCGTTCGCGGCGTACGCGGTCGCCGAGGAGGTGCATGCCTCCGGGGTCCTCGCGGTGGTGGTCGTGGCGCTTTATCTGGGCCATCGCGCGTGGGAGGTCGATTTCGCGACCCGTCTCCAGGAGGAGGCGGTCTGGAAGATGGTTGCCTTCGTTCTCGAATCAGCCGTCTTTGCCCTGATCGGGCTGCAACTGCCGGTCGTCCTGGAGGGACTTGGGGCGTACGAGGGTGTCGACGCCGCCTGGTACGCGATCGCCGTCTTCCTCGTGGTCGTCGTCACCAGGTTCGTCTGGGTGTACCCCGGAACGTTCGTGCCCCGACTGCTGTCGGCACGGATCCGGGACCGCGAACCGAACCCGACCTGGAAGGGCGCGTTCGTCATCTCCTGGGCCGGCATGCGGGGAGTCGTCTCCCTGGCCATCGCCTTCTCGATCCCGCTCACGATGGAGGGCGGCGAGGCGTTCCCGGAACGGAACCTGGTGCTCTTCCTGACCTTCACGACGGTCATCGGCACGCTGGTCGTCCAGGGCCTGACGCTGCCCCCGCTGATCCGTCTGCTGAAGCTGCCCGGGCGCGACGCGCAGGCGGAGACGCTCGCGGAGGCGAACGCCCAGGCCCAGGCGTCCAGGGCGGCACAGCAGCGCCTGGAGGGCCTGCTGGAGGACGACCGCAACGCGCTGCCACCCCCGCTGGCCGACCGGCTCAGGACAGTCCTGGAACGCCGCCAGAACGCCGTCTGGGAACGGCTGGGCGCGGTCAACCCCGTGACCGGCGAGACGGTGGACGACACGTACCGGCGGCTGTCCAGGGAGATGATCAGCGCGGAACGGGAGGTGTTCGTGCGGCTGCGGGACGCGCGCCACATCGACGACGAGATGCTGCGGACGCTGCTGCGACGGCTGGACCTGGAGGAGGCGGCGGCGTTCCGGGAGGCGGAGTGAGGGCGACGTCCGTCACGGGAACGGGCGGCCGGTGATCACCGCCGCGACGGTGGTCCCGCGCGCGAACGCGCCTTCTTCCGCGAGGGCGACAAGTCCGTACAACATCTTGGCGACATAGAGACGTTCCACGGGGACGCCGTGACGGGCCTCGAAGTCGTCGGCGAAGGCGTGCAGTTCGGGGGGCGTACGGGCATAGCCGCCGAAGTGGAAACGGTGGTCGAGGGTCCAGGAGCCGCGGGGGCCGCCGAAAGCGAGGTCCTGGAGGGCCCGTATCTCCGCGTCCAGGAAGCCGCCCTTGAGGACCGGGATGCCGAGGGCGCGCTGGTCGGGGGCGAGGCCCGCGGCCAGGCCGGCGAGGGTGCCGCCGGTGCCGCAGGCGACCGCGACGACGTCGGTGTGGCCGCGCAGCTCGTCGCCGAGGGCGCGGCAGCCGCGTACGGCGAGGTCGTTGCTGCCACCTTCCGGTACGACGTACGCGTCGTCGGCGTCGGCCTCCTTGCGGATGGCGGCGAGGACGGCGGGGTCGGTCTTGCGCCGGTACGTCGATCTGTCGACGAAGTGGAGGCGCATGCCGTTCGTCGTGCAGTGGGCGAGGGAGGGGTTGAGAGGGCGGCCGGCGAGTTCCTGACCCCGGACGATCCCGATGGTCGGCAGGCCGAGGAGGCGGCCGGCGGTGGCTGTGGCGCGCAGGTGGTTGGAGTAGGCGCCGCCGAAGGTGAGGATCGGGCGTCCGGCGGCGGCATCCAGGTTGGGGACCAGCTTGCGCCACTTGTTGCCGATGAGGTCAGGGTGGATGAGGTCGTCGCGCTTGAGGAGCAGACGGAGGCGGTGGCGGGCGAAGCGGGGGTCGGTGAGTTCTTGAAGGGGGGCGGGAAGGGACACAGAGCCATTTTCGCCCCCGCCGCCCCTACCCGTCCCATCCCTGGGGGCTGCGCCCCCAGACCCCCTTTTGTCCTCAAACGCCGGACGGGCTAGTAGCAGTACCGAGTAAGGTCGATTCGTTTTTCGGTCTTACCGAAAAC